>CALKMT010000043.1 GCA_938091715.1 uncultured Litorivicinus sp. | reverse complement strand
ACGGCTTTAGCGTAGTGACCTGACCTGATCCCCAATAGCCGCTGTCGCGAGAATTTGCAGCGCCTTGCGCAACGGTCACGGTCTTGGATCCAAATAACCGTCTGACCTTGAACGTCAACTGTTCTTCTGCCTTCCATTGTCCAGCCTCCGATTGACTGCGGCCTGATTTGTTAAGCCTGAATAAGCCAAAAAATGATTGCGACCAGCTACGCTGATTCAGCCAGTCCCTGCTACTCAACGCGTGATCCAACAGATTCCCCTCCAGTTCAGCCGCGCCGAAGGCGAACGGCACCTGTGGGTTAAAGCGCGCCACGGTTAAACCGGTGCCCGCCCGTTGATTTGCAGTCAACAATTGCTCGGCCAGTCGCATCTGGGCCAGCCGATTGGCCGCCTGGTATGCCTGCACCGTTAAATTCAACCGCTGAGTCCACACAGGCATGAGCTGTTCTTGCACTTGAAGCGCACGAGTCGCCGCTTGATGGGCATGAACCGCGACCGAGGGCGCACCCCAGCCCATAACCCAACTGCCCCGGTGCGCCAACTGCACGGCATACCGAGTCCAGGACAGTTGCGTCACCAAGTGGCCCTGCAACAGGTGCGAGGCCACAATGGCTTGGTTATTGATTGCAATCTGGTTAAGCGTGTCCGCGGTCACCGCCGCCATAGAAAATGCCGCTCGATCCACGGCGCGCTGATGATCCAGTGCCGTGACCGTTGCCTGTGCCAGTCCGAACTGCCCTTGCAGTGCCATCACTAACACCGGCATGGCCAACAACATGAGCACCAAGGCCACACCCCGCTGAGCGCGAACACGCATCGATTACTGCCCTTGGCCCTGGCGCAACTGGTCCAGGCCCAGATCCGCAGTGGCATCGATTACTGCCTGTGCCGCGTTAGCTGTTGACAGCGCCGATGCACCGCTGGAATCGATGCCCGCCAGTTCCTGGGTCATCGCAGCCACTTGGCTACGAATCGTACTGCCCAATGTTCCCACCACAGCAATTGAAGTCACCGCGATTAACCCCAGAATAAGCAGGTATTCGCTAAGGCTCTGTCCTCGTTGATGTTTGCGCATTTTTCGGTCCTCCTTTGAAATGCACGGACGACACTAGGACTTTGCGTTAGGGACCGAATCCCCATCGGGCGATAGCCCTGCACTAAAGAACAAGGAGCCAACCATGGCCACAATTACGCTACGCGGTACTGAAATACAGACATCTGGCGATCTGCCAGCCCCCGGCACGCCGGCACCGGACTTTTCTTTGGTGGCCTCAGACTTGTCTGAACTGACTCTGGCAAGCTTTGCTGGCCAGAATGTGATCCTGAATATTTATCCCAGCATCGACACACCGACCTGCGCACAATCGACGCGCGTTTTTAACGAGCAAGCCGCATCGATGGATAACACCGCAGTGGTCTGTGTGAGTGCGGACCTGCCCTTTGCCCAATCGCGGTTTTGTGGTGCCGAAGGCCTAGAGAATGTGTCAACCGGCAGTACGTTTCGTAGTGGATTCGCCCTGGACTATGGCGTTCAGATGACCGATGGCCCGTTGCAGGGTTTGACCGCTCGGGCGGTTGTGGTGATCAATTCCGAAGGTCATGTAGTGCACAGCGAGTTGGTGCCAGAGATTGCTCAAGAGCCTGATTACGAGGCTGCTAAAGCCAGCTTGGGTTGAGCACTAACGGGCTGAAAACCGCTAGACATTTGGTCGCGAGTCCTTATACTTCGCGGCCATCACCTAGGGCGCTATGGCAGAGTGGTGATGCAACGGACTGCAACTCCGTGTACTCCGGTTCGATTCCGGATGGCGCCTCCAGTTTTCACCCTACTCCAACCGACTTGATACAATTCCAAATGGCTGTAGCTTATCGCCATAACCCATTGTTTATTAAAGCAAATCAACCTTAGTTCCGGGTGGCCAATCCAGGGTAGTTTCGCGTCCTTCGGCCTCGTAACATCGAACCATACACAAACCGATGTTGTCCCTGATCCACCGTCGCATCGGGCGAGGCGGATGACTTGACGAACGTCAGGCACAAAAAAAGACCGGCAATAGCCGGCCTTTCTTCCAGGGCTCCCAGGACTAGCTCTGTGAGAAATCCCGTGATGGGAACAGATACTTTACCCGGCGATCGATCGAGTCAGTTTCTTGATAAACACGGTTACTGGTCTTTAGCGATTTCAGCGCGCGAAAGATTGAAGCGCGGCTGATGTCCTTGAACAAGGGTTGCTCTTCAAGCTCGCTTGACACCACCTTTTGTCCGTTTTTCTGGCAAAACGCAATGTATTCCAGAATGGTTCGCTCTAGCTCGGTCATGTCAGACATGCCCAGTGCAACTTCCATTTCATGCAGCGTTGCCCGCAGCGAATAGAGCAAGGTGAGTTCGGTTTTTTGTGTCATTTTATTAGGCATCCCCGTGACCCCAAATTAGTGACGGGTCATCTTGGTGCGAGAGTTTAAGTAATTCGTTCCTACACATCAAGATGTCCGTCGAAATTTGGTATAAGAGTAACCCATCATGCGAACTTTGCACCGGCCGAAAGTGCTAAGTATTTTTCCATTTGAGAATTAGTTCAGATCTTCGGCCAAAGCACCCTGTGTTTCCGGCGCAATTTCATCGATCCGAACGTTGTAAGCCGGGTGATCAACACCCATGGCGATACTATGACCACTCTTGACCGCATCGATCATATTCGCGACCAACTGAAAACGAACGAAGTGAACCGCCGACGTTTTTGTCTCGTTTGCGCGCTCCAGGTCTTCGTCCGCAATGGCATAGACCCGATCGCAACCTGATACTTGAACGTACAGCCGATCTTCGATGCCCTTTAGCTCGACCAGGCGCTGCGCGCGCTCATCAGGGTCGGTGTACTCGATCATCATGGTGGCTTTCCAGTTGTCCCCATCGGGCAACAGTGGATTGTAGGCCTCCAGCTCGTCTGTGATGCCCTCGTCGTCAAAGGTCTTTTCGATCCGCAGCATTTCCTGGATCTGGTAACGCAGCGTCACCTCGTCTTCAAAGGCCAGGGTAACGTGCTCGCCCAAATACACCCGACGCAATGCTTTCTGCTTGATCGCTTGTTCGCGAAGACTGTCGCGCTGGCGGTGATATTCCTCCAGCGACAGCAATGACTCTCTGGTTATGCGTGACATGCTCGCTCCTTAAATTAGATGCCGTAAGCACGACGCACCAAACTAATCGGATGCGCCAGCTCTGGCTGGTTGTTGTGATTCTGCTCGATACCTTGGGCAATGTGTTGCCCACCCAACGGACAGTCAGAGCTGATGACATCCGGCTCGGCCTGATTCATCTGCCGAAACACCGGGCGGCCAATCTTCATCGACTTCTCGTGGAACTCTTTCTTGATCCCGTAGGTTCCGGCGTGACCGCTACACCGCTCGGTCGTTTTGACTTCGACACCGGGCAAGCTTTTCAAGAATTCTTCGGTTTTCTTGCCAATGTTCTGAACCCGCCCGTGACACGGCGCATGATAGGCAATCGTGCCAATTTCGTGGCTAAAGTCGTCTTTTAGCAACTCGTCCTTGGCCCGTTGCACCAGATAATCAAAGGGGTCCCAGAAGGCTGCTTTGACCGCCAAGACGTCCTCATCGTCGGGGTACATCAGCGGTAGCTCTTGCTTGAACATCAGCGTGCAACTGGGCACCAGGCTGGTCAGTGCATATCCCTCGCGGGCCAGTCGAGCCAGGTGGGGGATGTTGATCCGCTTTAGCTGATCAACTCCTTCAAGGTTACCCTGCTCTAGCTTGGGCATGCCGCAGCACACCTCTTTTTCGGCCACGGTCCAGGGCACTTCGTTATGCTCCAGTACGGCAACAAAATCGTGACCTATTCCAGGCTCGTTGTAATTTACATAGCAAGTTGCAAACAGGGCCACTTTGCCCGGGGTACGCTTGCCCGCTTTGACGTCAAACGTCAGGTTGGGGTCCGCGGCCGAACGGAATTTTTTGCTGGCAAAGTCCGGCAGCCAAGCATCCTTATGAATGCCCAGGGCTTTCTCGGCCACCGCGCGGGTGGGTTGCCATTTGTTGACCGCGTTAATGGTCTCGGTCACCAAGGGAATACCGGCCATTTTTCCAAGGCCGTCGGTGCTGGACAAAATCTTGTCACGCAGTTGCCCGCCGGTCTCTTTGTACTCAATCGCTTTGGCTTGCAGCATCAAATGCGGGAAATCGACGTTGAATGGGTGCGGCGGAACGTAGGGGCATTTCGCCACATAGCACATGTCGCACAGATAGCATTGGTCAACGACTTTTTTGTAATCGGCCTTGTCGACGCCGTCCACCTCTAGGGTGTCGCTCTCGTCGATCAAATCAAACAGGGTGGGAAAGCTGTCACACAGGCTGACGCAACGTCGGCAGCCATGACAAATATCAAACACGCGTTCCAATTCTTGGTTCAACGCATCCTTGTCATAGAACCCTTCGTCCCGCCATTTGAGGGGGTGACGTGTGGGGGCTTCTAAGTTGCCTTCTTTGGGGGGCATGGGCATGACGACACTCCAGTCAGCAAAAGCTGACGTGGCATAGCGCCACGTCAACTGTGGGGATTAAGCTTCTGCTTTGTAAGCGTCCAGAGTCTTCTGGAACTTGTTCGCGTGGCTACGCTCTGCCTTGGCCAGTGTTTCGAACCAATCGGCAATTTCATCGAAACCTTCGTCGCGAGCGGCCTTAGCCATACCCGGGTACATGTCTGTGTACTCGTGTGTTTCGCCCGCAATCGCTGATTCCAGCGCTTCTGCAACGTTGCCTGCTGCCAGACCGGTTTCCGGATCGCCAGAACCGCCGTTGATCAGATATTCCATATGACCGTGTGCGTGGCCTGTTTCACCTTCGGCTGTGTTACGGAACACGTTGGCCACTTCAGGAGCGCCCTCGATGTCGGCCATGTTTGCGAAGTACAGATAGCGACGATTGGCTTTCGATTCGCCGGCAAATGCTGCCTTCAGGTTTTCTTCTGTCTTAGTACCGTTAAGATCCATTTTTTCTCTCCAAACCAGTGGTTTTTTGGACAATCGGGTCTGCGCCCACTACTGATAGTAGGGATTAGGAGAGAAAACAAAAGTAGCAATGTTGGATTGATTCGATAGCGTGATCCTATCGACCCAGCCAATCCCTATAGAATCTAGGTATCTCTAGATTAGGGCCCCGGCACTCCGGGTAAAACAAATTCGACGTCGGACGTTGAAGCCGCTTGCATGAATTGCATGGCCACGCTGCGGGCCGGTTTTTGCCCGAAGATCACCTCGTACAGTCCCGATACGATTGGCATGGTGACGCCCATCGACAACGCCCGCTGATGGACCAGCTCTAGGGTGTTGATCCCCTCGGCGACCTGCCCTACCGCTTGCTCGGCAGCACTTAAGCTAAGGCCCTGCCCCAAATGCCAACCGACGCGATAATTTCGGCTAAGGGGACTGGTGCAGGTCACCATCAAATCACCTACCCCGGCCAAGCCAAGGAAGGTCATCGGGTTTCCGCCCAAGTGCGACGCCAATCGCGACATCTCGGCCAGGGCCCGGGTGATCAGAGCCGCCTGGGTGTTTGAGCCAACCTGCAAGGCGGCGGCCAAGCCACTTGCGATCGCGTAAATGTTTTTTAGCGCTCCGCCCAACTCGACACTGACTCGGTCGGTGGCACTGTAAAGACGGAAGTAACGACAACCCAGCGCCTGGGTAGCCGCCTCGCGCAACGCAGCCGAGGGGCTGGCGATTACCGCCGCACTCAGGTGCCGCTGGGCGATTTCGGCGGCCAAATTGGGCCCGCTTAACACGCCGACCGGATGCCCGGGGCAGGCTCGCTCGATCACTTCGGACATCAGCAGGAAACCATCCGCTTGGATACCTTTGGTGGTGCTGACGATGGGCACTGCCGGCGCCAGTACCGGAGCCAGCGTCAGGCAAACATCTCGCATGCCTTTTGAAGGCACACTCAAGATCACCAGATCCGCGCCATCGACCACAACGCCCATGTCACTGGAGGCCTGAACAGAGTCCAGACGTAATTTGGGATGGAAGCGGGCGTTGGTGCCGCTGTCTTGAATCTGTTGGGCCTGCTCGGCGGTCCGACACCACAAGGACACCTGGTGCCCATTGGCCTCGGCCACATTGGCCAATACGGTGCCGAAACTGCCGGCACCGATCACCGCAACCTTCATTCGCCCAACAAGTCCTCACTGGGACGTTGAGAGGGCAAGGATCGCTTGATGTAGGCCTCGAGCGCAGGAATCAGGTGGCCGTCTTCTTCGTCGGCAAAGCTGATGCTGGTGCCCTCGGAGCCCGCTCGACCGGTGCGTCCAATACGGTGTACGTAGTCCTCGGGCTCTTCTGGCAAGGTGAAGTTGACCACATGGCCAACGCCGTCAATGTGGATGCCGCGCCCGGCGACGTCAGTGGCAACCAACACACGAACCTTGCCGGCCTTGAAGTTATCCAGAGTCGTGATGCGTTTCTTCTGGGGTACGTCACCTGACAGTTCGGCCGCTTCGATGCCGTCCTTTTTCAATCGGGCTGCCAGCTTGTTGACCACCGTGCGCCGGTTGGCGAATACCATGACCTTGTGCAGCTCGTTTTTCACAATCAGGTTGCGCAGCAGCTGGTATTTTTCGTCAGCGGTCGTGATGTAGACAATTTGCTCAACGGTCTCGGTGGCTACGGACTCGGGCTCGATAATCACGGTCTCGGGGTTGACCGTCCAACGTTCCACCAGATCCAAAATCGCTTGGCTAAAGGTCGCTGAATACAAAATAGTTTGTCGCTGGTCTTTGTGAGGGCAGGCCCGAACAATGCGGCGCACATCAGGAATAAAGCCCATGTCCAGCATACGATCGGCTTCGTCTAGCACCAAAACCTCGACGTCCCGCAGGCTGATCTCGTTCTGACGCAAGAAGTCGATCAATCGACCGGGCGTTGCGACCATGATGTCGCAGGGGCCTTCACGCAGTTCTTCCCGCTGTTTCTGGTAGTCGATACCACCGACGATCTGCTGGATGCGCAGCGTGCTGTATTTGCACAAGCCCTCGGCATCCCTGGCGATCTGCATGACCAACTCACGCGTGGGGGCCAAAACTAGGGCTCTGGGCGCGCCAGGCTTGCGGCCGGGCTTTGGCTGGCGCAAAAAGGTATCAATCAGGTTGATCAGGAACGCGGCGGTTTTACCCGTGCCGGTTTGCGCCTTGCCGACCATGTCCTTGCCTTGCAAGCACAGGGGCAAAGATTCAGCTTGAATGGGCGAACAATACTCAAATCCCAAGTCTTGGATCGCACGCAGCAATGCGTGAGGTAGGTCTAGGTCGTGAAATCGAGTTTTGCCCTCGACGGATTCAACGGGATAGTGCTCGGGTGTCCAAGTATCGGTGCTCACAAATGGCGTCCTTATCAATGTGGGCGTCAGTGTACTCTGATCGCGCGAATTACCCCAGCACAATCAAAAAGGCCCCGCATTGCGGGGCCCGGTTTAGGCGACTTATTTAGCGTTCAACGCAGAGCGCCACGCCCTGCCCACCGCCGATACACAGGGTGGCCAGACCCTTTTTCGAATCTTGACGCTGCATCTCGTGCAACAAGCTCACCAAGATCCGTGCCCCCGAGGCGCCGATCGGGTGGCCCAAAGCAATCGCACCGCCATTGACGTTCACTTTGCTAGTGTCCCAACCCATGCCTTTGTTCACGCCCATGGCTTGCGCCGCAAAGGCTTCGTTGGCCTCGATCAGGTCTAGCTCGGCGTGAGTCCAGCCGGCTTTTTCCAATGCCCGGGTCGACGCCGGAATGGGGCCAGTCCCCATGATCGCCGGATCCACGCCACTCGACGCGTGCGAAGCAATGGTGGCCAAGATCGGCAACCCAAGTTCCCGTGCCTTTTGCTCTGAGCAGACCAACAGAACGGCCGCCCCATCGTTCAGACCCGAGGCATTGCCTGCGGTTACCGAGCCGTCTTTTTTAAAGGCCGGTCGTAGACCCGACAGTTTCTCGGCCGACGACCCGGGCTTGATGTACTCGTCCTCGGCAAACACGATCGGGTCGCCTTTGCGCTGCGGAATTTCAATCGGAACAATTTCGTCAACAAATTTGCCAGCCTCGCGAGCGGCAGCGGCCTTGGCCTGTGACGCAGCAGCAAATTCATCCTGGGCTTGACGGGAAATCTCGTATTTGTCCGCGACGTTTTCTGCCGTGATGCCCATGTGATAACCATTGAACGCATCCCACAGTCCATCCGTGATCATGGTATCAACCGCTTTCCAGTCACCCATACGCACGCCGTCACGGCTGCCGGGCAGAACGTGGGCAGATTGACTCATGGATTCCTGGCCACCGGCAATCACGATATCTGCGTCGCCATTGGCAATGGATTGCGCTGCCAAATGAACGGCCTTGAGTCCACTGCCACAGACCTTGTTGATGGTCATCGCAGGGACGGTCTCGGGCAGACCAGCCTTGAGAGTGGTTTGACGGGCTGGGTTCTGGCCACAACCGGCCGTCAGCACCTGACCTAAAATTACCTCGTCCACATCCGTGGGCTGGACACCGGTTTTTTCTAGTAAACCTCGGACGACCTGCGCACCTAGGTCAACGGCACTCAATTTCGCAAGGCTGCCACCAAAACTACCAATTGCGCTTCGGGCCGCACCCGCAATCACTACCTTTGTCATGTTTCTTTCCTGTCTGCGCCGTCCGTTGCCAAGCCAGCAGTCGCACTTCTTGTGCACCGCATCATGTGAGAACTATAAGGAACTATGGGCCAACTAACAACGCACCGGCTATCAAGTTGCGACCAAAGACTACACCGGCCTTGCTCCAGTCACGGAAACCCCCTAAGACCCACAAGAATGGCTTGCCCGACAGACCGATGGCTTCTAGTCTTCCATCGGATTCTACATTCAGGCCTCAACCCATCGTTGATGGAACAGGTGTGCCCCTCGCATCTCAGGGAAAGTTTTGATTTCAGAAAAATTAAAGTCCGAAATTCGTGCCACCTATGCTTCGTTCCTAGAGCAGGTCGGAGGGCGATCGCGCAAGGGCCAAGTCAACATGTTGGGCTGGATCACCCGCGCCCTGATGCATACCGCCATTCAACAACCCAAGATCATGATCGAGGCCGGCACCGGCACAGGCAAAACACTGGGGTATTTAATCCCGGCCTTGCATTGCGCCCAGGCCACCGGCAAACAAGTGGTGGTCGCCACCGCCACGGTGTCGCTGCAACGGCAACTACTGGACAAAGATGTGCCCTTGTTGGCCGACAGCGCCGGGCTGCCGGTTACGGCCAAACTGGCCAAAGGACGTCGGCGATACCTGTGTCCGATTCGTATCGAAAACACACGGTTTGAAGCCGGTCAGACCACGCAAACCCTGATTCGTCCCCTAACCGACGGACAGCGTGGCATGGTCGAGGGGCTGTATACCCACTTTCAGTCCGGTGATTGGAACGGGGATTTGGATGACTGGGACGATGCCATTGATTCGAGCCTGATCCCCATGGTGACCAGCGACACCAGTAATTGCCGAGGCCGCCGATGCGAAGCCATCACGGATTGTCCGTTCTATGCTGCCCGGGACGAGTTGGACGACGCAGAAATCATTATCACCAACCACGACCTGGTGCTGTCAGACCTAGGCCTTGGCGGCGGTGTTGTGCTGCCCGCACCCGAAGACGCGATCTATGTATTTGATGAGGCCCATCAATTGGCCGACAAAGCCATCGCGCATCAGACTCAAAATGTTCAAATCGGTGCCACATTGGACACCCTGAACACCCACCTGAAGCGGGTCAAAGAGACCGCCAAGATGAGCGACTTTGATGCTGGCCACCTGACTCAGCGGCTGGAAAAAACGCTGACTCAGCTGACCGGTCCGCTGGCGGGATTGCAAGACACCGTGATCGATTGGCTGTCGGGACAACTAAACGACACGCCGCGCTGGACTCAATCCGCCTCGGGCTTGCACCAATACCGCCTGGCTCCGCAAACCCTGCCGCCGGAAATCGCCGCACTCTGCGTTCAGGCCCAGGGCCCCATCGACCAAATTTGTGCGGACTTGGATTCACTGGTCGAGTGGTTTCGCGCCCAGGCCGAGAAAAATAACCCTGAGATGGACGCCGAGCTGGCCCGCACTCAACAGGCCTTTTATGCCGAGGCCAAACTGCGCTACGACCGGGCCAAACTGTTGTTTCAACGGTGGAGCCACACCTCCAGCGAAGGTGCTGAGGCGCGCTGGGTATTGCTTCGCTCAATCGAGCGTAAAAGCCAACTCGAAGAGGCCGATCCGGAGCTTTGGTTTAGCCCGGCAAGCGCAGCCGAGGGATTGGACACCCAGTTGTGGAAGCGCTGTGCGGGAGCGGTTTTATGCAGCGCGACCCTGGCGATCAACAAGGACTTTAGCCGCGCCTATCGGTCACTAGGGCTGGACCATGAAACCCCCTGCTACATCATCGATGGCAGTTTTGATTACCCCAACCAGGGCGAGCTGTATCTGCCCAGTTACGCGGTTGACCCCAAGGACACCGAGGCGCACGACCAATCAATCTTGCGTCACCTAAATGAATTTTGGGACCAAGACATGGGCGCGTTGGTGCTGTTTTCTTCCAAGGCCCAGCTAACCCGGATTTACGAAGCCATCGACAACCAGGTGGCCCCCCAAGTCCTGTCACAGCTAGCCATGGGCAAGGGCGCCATTGTCGGTCACCACCAACTGCGGCGGGATCAAGGCCAAACCTCGGTCATATTTGGGCTGCAAAGCTTTAGCGAGGGGGTCGACTTTCCTGGGCACCTGTTGACCGAAGTGGTGATCTGCCGACTGCCGTTCATGCAACCGGATGATCCGGTGCAGGCCACTTATGCCGAATGGATTGAATCCCAGGGCCGCCGGGCTTTCTCGGAAGTCACCCTGCCCTTGGCGTCAATTCGTCTGCGTCAAGCCGTGGGACGGCTGATACGCAGCGAGGAAGATCACGGCCGAGTCACTCTGTTGGACAACCGAATACGCAGCAAGGCCTATGGACGACAGCTACTCGACGACCTCCCGCCGTTCAAGCGCGTGGGTTTCAGCCCGTAATTGCTGCTTTAGCACCTGCCCCGCGTTGATAACTTCCTGATCAACCGAGGCCGCCAAGTAGTAGTGCATGCGCGAGCTAAGTGCCAAATAGGCCCCCACTGCATCGGGCAGATCGCACATGGCGTAGCTGTGCGTAATTGACGGTTGGCCGCTCGCATCCAAGCACAGTGGGCTTGCTTGGTTCCGCTCGATCATCGGGTCATAGACCACCACGGTCGGCTTCAGGGGGGCTTCAGGATTCGACGCCACCACGACCGCTGTGCGGTCATCGCTCAAGCCCACCATGGTGCCCGGCGGATAAATACCTAAACAGCGTATAAACAGGTCAATCAGGCGCGGATTAAAGCGTTGGCGTTCCTTGCGAAAGATCTGCTTGATGGCATCCGTGGGCGCCATACCCTGACTACCCGATCTAGGGTTACACAGGTTGTCATACCGGTTGGCAATCGCCACGACCTGGGCTGAGGTCGGAATCTGCTCGCCGGACAGGCCTGCGGGTTGGCCGGTGCCGTCCCAGTGAGCGTGGTGGTATGCGATCACGTCCAACGCGTTGCCGGGTAACCCCTCTCCTGCGATACGGGTCCCAAGGGCGACATGCTCCTGATACAAACGCTCTTCAGGCAGACTGAGGGGACTTTTTTTGTGCACCACGTGCCCGGGTAATCGCGCCACGCCGATGTCGTGCAAAAACGCACCTAAACCGACCTCGACAATTTGATCCTCTGGTAACTGGGCGGCTCGCGCCAACATCACCGACAACGCCGTGACGTTAATCGCATGGCGCTCAAAATATCCATGATCTCCGGTGTTGACGTTAATCAACTGCATGACCGCATCGGGATTGGATGCCAGATCCCGAGACACCTCTTGGGCAATGTCTGCAGCCGCATCAAAAGCCAAGGCTGCCCCGCTGGTAAGATTGGGCATGAGTTGGCGGAGCCGGTGCCCAAATTCTAAGACCTTGCGCTCGGCAGCATTGACCGAGGAACGGGCGGCACGCAGTACCTCCTGTTCCGTCTGGCGTTGTTCAACTTGCGCAGGTGTCAGAGCCGGCTGAGGCCTCGCCTCAGGCACGGGTAAGCTGGCCCGCTCCAACTGGCTTTTCTCTGGGTCCCACTGCAAGGAGTCGCCCAGCGTTTTTAAACGCTGGACTGCATTAAGCGTTTCCGTATCGCGAATCAAAAATCGACTGGACGCAAAGGGGTGGTCAAACCAGGACAGATTTAACTCGATGTACATACCGACCGTCAGATCGGTTTTTGCAATGGATTTCAGCGACATATCAGGCTCTAGACAGGGCCATCTAAGTATCGTTCAGGTCTCACTGACTGCCAGTTTAAGAAGTACTAGATCATCATCCACTTAAACTGTCGGTGCTGGCCAACAAATCGGCATCGACGCTGGCCACCAGGTAATAGTGCGATCGGGCACTCAATGCCAGATAGGCCCCCATCACAGGCGGCAATTGCTCAGCCAGGAACGTCTTCTCGATCCGTGGCGAATCTGGCTGGGACAAGTCCACCGGCACCGCATCGGTTCGTTTGATGGTCGGATCGTAGACCACCACCTGCGGTGCTAAAGGCGCCTGCGGGTTGGCCATGACTACGACACCAATACGGTCGTCCGAAAGCCCCACCACTGTACCCGGCGGATAAATTCCCAGGCATTTAATAAAAGTGTCCAAAATGTCTTTGCTGAATTTTTTCCGCTCGCGAGCAAACAGCCATTTGACCGCCTCACTGGGGGTCAGCCGAGGGTCGCCGTGACCTGGATTGCACAGGCGATCGTAACGGTCGGCCAAGCCTACGATCTGGGCGGCCATGGGCAGTGTCTTGGCATTTTGCCCTGCGGGATAGCCGCTGCCATCAATGCGGGCATGGTGCAGGCGAATCGCCTCGCGAACCATCGGCGTCAATCGTTCCCCGTATAGTTGCGCGCCCAGCTTGCTGTGTCCTTCGTAAACCCCTTGCTCGGCCGAGGTTAGGCGGTTTTTCTTGCGAGTAATCTGAGTCGGCAGTCGGGTAATCCCGACATCGTGCAGAAAAGCCCCCTGCGCCACCGCGCGGACCTCGTCGGGTGTGTAATTTAGGTGCTGCGCCACCATCACCGCCAGCGCCGTGACATTGAT
>CALKMT010000042.1 GCA_938091715.1 uncultured Litorivicinus sp. | reverse complement strand
GTGGTGGCCACGCGGACCAGCATGGGGCGTTGGCAAGCCGGACAGCTAATGTTGGTGGCAGTGGCCTGGTTGCCCAGCATTTCTTCCTGGGCCCGGGTCAGCTTTTGGCTAAAGCCGGCGTAAAACTCGTTGAGGACCTGTTTGAAGGGTTTCTGTCCGTCGGCCACCGAATCCAGCTGCCCTTCCATATTGGCGGTGAATTCGTAATCCATCAGATCATCAAAGCACGAGACCAGACGATCCGTGACAATTTCACCCATCTTGTTGGCGAAGAAGCGTCGGTTCTCGACACGCACATATCCCTTGTCCTGGATCGTGCCGATAATCGCCGCATAGGTCGATGGCCGTCCGATACCACGCTTTTCTAACTCTTTAACCAGCGCCGCCTCGCTGAACCGGGCCGGCGGCTTGGTGAAGTGCTGGGTGGGACGCATGGGTCCGTCGAGTGCCACCGTTTCTCCGGTTTTGAAATCTGGCAGGATTGGCTCTTCGCCTTTGCCCCCGGCGGGCATAACCCGTTGAAAGCCATCAAACAGACGAACCCTGCCCCGGGCACGCAATTCGACACCATCGGCCATGACCGTCAGCGAGGTTGAAGTAAACCGCGCAGGCATCATTTGGCAGGCCATGAACTGGCGCCAGATTAATTCGTACAGGCGCACCGCATCGGGCTCGACGCCGACCAACTGCCGGCCAGGAACCGAAGGATTGGCCGGTCGAATCGCTTCGTGGGCCTCTTGGGCATTTTGTTTACTGCCATAAAAATTAGGCGTATCCGGCAGGTATTCAGCCCCAAACTCTGACTGGATGTAATCCCGCGCGCCGGCAATTGCATCGTTACTCAAAAAGGTCGAGTCGGTACGCATGTAGGTAATGTGGCCAGCCTCGTACAAGCGCTGCGCCAAGGTCATGGTCTTCTTGACCCCATACCCCAGGCGGGTGCTGGCGGCCTGTTGCAAAGTAGAGGTAATAAAGGGCGCGGTGGGCTTGGTCTGCGTCGGTTTGTCTTCACGGCTGGTAATACTGAGCCCGCCCGCCGCTTGCACGCGAGCCATAATGGCGTCTGCAGCGGCCTGGTTGGTCATCCGCAGGGCCTTGCCTTGGTCTTTGGTGGCCTCGAACTCACAGGTGCCTGACGCGCCTGTCAGATCGGCGTGCACGTTCCAAAACTCTTCTGGGACAAAGGCGCGAATTTCACGCTCCCGCTCGACCACCAGGCGCAAGGCAACCGATTGCACTCGACCGGCGGACAGACCCTTGGCGACTTTGGACCACAACAAGGGGCTGACCATGAAACCCACCACCCGATCCAAGAACCGACGCGCCTGCTGAGCGTCAACCCGGTGCTGATTGACCTCGCTGGGGCGCTGGAAGGCCTCTTGAATGGCTTTTTTGGTGATTTCGTTAAAGGTGACCCGGCGATAGCGGCTGGGGTCGCCGCCCAACATTTCCGCCAGGTGCCAGGCGATGGCCTCGCCCTCGCGGTCCAAATCCGTCGCCAGATAGATCTCGTCAGCCTTGTCCGCTAACTGTTGCAGTTCT
The DNA here is from genome assembly GCA_938091715.1 of uncultured Litorivicinus sp. Classification (GTDB taxonomy): domain Bacteria; phylum Pseudomonadota; class Gammaproteobacteria; order Pseudomonadales; family Litorivicinaceae; genus Litorivicinus. The sequence continues at coordinate 1,524 of CALKMT010000042.1, read as the reverse complement.
TTGACGACTTTCTCTTTGCCAGGGATGATTTCGTATTCCGCAGCCCAGTCGTTATCCGGGTCCACGCCCATGTTGGCAACCAGTTTCTTTTTCGCCTGCTCGGCCTTGTAGCGAACTTTTTCCTCGGGCGGAAGCGAGCGAGTGTAGGCCGCCTTGCGGGCACGCTCCTTGGCGTCAGCGGTGCTTTTCTTGGCCTGTTTGGGCAGGTCACGAATATGTCCAACGCTGGACTTAACGATGTAATCCGTTCCCAGGTATTTGTTGATCGTTTTCGCCTTGGCTGGCGACTCGACGATAACTAAAGCTTTGCCCACTAGGCACCTCGCTGACAGAAAGTGGCGCTTGTATATGCGTTTTTACAAAAGCAGGTCAAGTGTCTGGGGTCAAGAAACTTTCATGCAGGCCGTTAAATATCCCTCAGAGGAATACAAAACCTGATGACCCAAAGTTTGGCCGTGTGGCTGCTGGTCGCCGTCGTGGCGGCATTGACCCTGAGCTCGGTGCTGTATCAACGGCAACAGCAGGCTTTGGCTCGAGCGAAAAAAGCCCATCACTTGGCCGGCATCGTGCACGCCTTGGACCCGGTGTTGGCGCTGCTGGACGTGCTCGGGGCCAGCCGCTTATCAAAGGAAGCCATCCACGATCATCGGCAAGGACTGATCCAGACCCTGGCCCAGTTGGCCCCCAATGACGGCTGGGGCCATCAGTTGGCCGAGAAAGCCCCCGACACCCCACCCCGTCCCGGCGGCCCTTACAGCTTAAAGTCGCCGGCGCAAATTCCCCAAGTCCAGGGCATGCTGTTGCGCGCGGCGCATTATCTGGCTGGAAAAATTCACGATCCCGAGGTCATCCAAGAGCTGCACAATCTGCACGCGCTGGTGGCATCGGACACCCTGATGCACGCCGCCGTTACCAGCGTCAACAAAGGCAACTTCCACGAGGCCCGGGCCCTGTTAGAGCGGTCGAAAAAAGCCCTAAACCACCCGCGCATCGACAGCAGCCTAAAACTGGCCCGAATCAAGGCCTTGCAGGACGCTGGCATGGCCATGGCGCGCAAGGCCCGTACCGCTTTGGAGTCAGAGCTTAGAGAGGGGATTCAAATCGAGCAGGCCTTTATGCAGATGCTGGATTTACCCACTCAGTAATATCCCTGAACCCAACCCTGTTTTTGTCCCCAATACAGAGGACCACCACGCCAAGCAGGAAAACCTAAGCCCAAAAGACACGCGGTGTCAGCGACGCCCGCACTGGCAACAATGCCCTCGTCCACGCACCGGGCCAACTCGTCGACCATCGGGCGCATTAAACGCTCGATGATCTGATCCGCTGCCGACTGCTGCTGCGCCGCGGCATAGGGTTCAGACAAGCCTGCCGGCGAGGTGCGCCCCCGGTGATCCAAAGCAAACCGATATATCCCCTGCCCGCTTTTTTGTCCCAAGTGACCGCTGGCCAATCGCTCACGCAAGGCCGAGGGGTCTGGCACCGGCATACGGTCCGGAAAGCCTTGAGCCATGACATCACTGG
>CALKMT010000041.1 GCA_938091715.1 uncultured Litorivicinus sp. | reverse complement strand
CACCACATGATAAGTCAGCACCGCAGCCAACTGATCCTTGTTCTCGGGCTTTAACAGATTTTCCACCGTACCGGCTGGCAGTTTTGCAAACGCTTCGTCCGTGGGTGCAAAAACGGTCAAGGGCCCTGGCCCTTTCAACGTACCGACCAGACCTGCGGCCTCGGCCGCAGCCAGCAAGGTTTTGAAGGTGCCTGCTTCGGCTGCGGTGTCGACAATGTCCGCCTTCATGCCCCCGGCCATCGCCGAGAACGTCATTCCAGAAACCAATAGTGCCATGAGTTGCTTTTTCATCTTGTACTCCAAGTCATTAGTGTTGGCCGCCCATGGCCGCTGTGCATCCGGCTTGCACGGACTTGGTGTACCCGGTCATCAATTCGTTCTGCGGCCCCGCCCTAAAGGACAAGTGATCCAGTTCTCATCCTTGCTTTTGTAAGAACTCCCATTGGTTCGGCGCCAGTTTGCCTGCGTTGTAGTCCTCGACGGCCTGGACCAACTCTTGATGCGTATTCATGACAAAGGGCCCATGACGTGCGATGGGTTCGTTCAGTGGCGCCCCAGCAATTACCAACACTCGGGCCGACTCCCGGGCATACAAGTCCAGCGCGCCATCGCCTGCAAATATCCCGGCATCACCGTCATCGATCCACTCTGCCGCGCCTTGATCGACACCGGGCTTGACCCGGCCGCTGTAGGGGAACACCACCAGGTTATTGCCCGCCGGTATGTCTAACTCGACCCGCGCACCACCTTGCAAATGCACATCCAGGTACGTCACATCGGTCAACGTCCGGGCAGCGCCTTGCGTGCCTTGGAACTCACCGGCAATCACCCGCACGGTGTACCCCTTGCCCTGGACCTCGGGAATTTGCTCGGACTGAATATCTTGATAGCCCGGGGGCGTCATTTTTAGGTGGCTAGGCAAGTTGACCCACAACTGGAACCCCCACATACGCCCGTCGGTCTGCTTTGGCATTTCAGAGTGCAGAATTCCGGCGCCGGCGGTCATCCACTGAACACCGCCATCACGCAACAGCCCCTTGTTGCCGGCCGAATCTTGATGCTCCATTTGCCCTTCCAGCATGTAGGTCACGGTCTCGAATCCGCGGTGCGGGTGTGGCGGAAATCCAGCGCCATAGGCCTTGGGATCGTTGTTGCGAAAATCATCCAACAACATAAAAGGATCCAGCTCACTTAACTTGGGCTGGCCAATAACGCGTTTCAGTTGAACACCGGCCCCATCGCTGGTGGGCATTCCTTTTACAATCTGTGTTAGGTGGCGCTGCATAGGGAACTCCTAATTATGCACATGGCTTTTGCACTGCACTATGAATTGGCAGTAGCCTGTTGCCAACCGTTTGAAACGCCAATCACTTATTCCAAATGAGAACGAACAAGGATTCTGCATGAGCTCAAATTCGATACTGATCACCGGCGCCGGCAGCGGCATCGGCCAGGGCGTTGCCATCTACCTAGCCAAGGCCGGCTATCGAATCATTGCCACCGACCTATCGATTCAGGACGCCGAGACGACGGTATCGGCCATCCAATCTGCCGGTGGTGAAGCCATCGCCTATGCCATGAACGTGACGGACGAAGGCGCCACGCAACAGGTTTTCGATGCCGAACCCAAGATCATCGGCGTGATTAATAATGCCGGCATTCAACACATCGATCCGATTGAAGACTTTCCCAAAGACAAGTGGTCCGCCTTGGTCAACATCTTGCTGGTCGGGCCTGCCATCACCACCGGCATCGCGGTCAAAAAAATGCGTGCCCAGGGGTATGGACGGATCGTCAACATCGGCAGTATTCATGGGCTGGTGGCCAGCCCATTTAAGAGCGCTTATATCAGCGCAAAACATGGCCTGCTGGGTTTATCCAAGACCGTGGCCTTGGAAACCGCCGACTGCGACATCACCATCAACACCATCTGTCCTGCGTACGTAAAGACACCGCTGGTGGAAAAACAGATCGCCGACCAAGCGCGCACCCGGGGGTTAACCCAAGACCAGGTCATCCAGGAAGTCATGCTGAAACCGATGCCCAAAAAGGCGTTTATTTCATTTGAAGAACTGGGCGGGACCTGTGAGTACTTGCTTAGCCCCGCGGCAAAAAACATGACTGGCCAGACCCTCGTTTTGGACGGCGGCTGGACCTGCACCTGAGGAAGCTATGACGACATTTGTATTTGAGTTCGACGGAACCGACTATCCCGTAACGGGCGAGCTGGGGGAATCGGTCATGATTGCTGCGGCCCGCCATCGGGTGCCCGGCATTGATGCGGACTGTGGCGGTGGCTGCAGTTGCGCCACCTGCCACGTCTACTTGCCCTCAGAGCTGGAAGTCCCCGCGGCTCAGGACATGGAACTGGACATGTTGGATTTTGCTGACGGTCTGACCGAGCAAAGCCGCCTCAGTTGCCAAGTGGTAGTGACGCCTGCCCTGCAAGACGCGCGGATCGTGATCCCGAAATTATGAGCGATCCGCGCTAGAGATCGGCACCACGTTGGAGCGGGGATTGGCACCGGGGTTCTGGCCCACGCGCCGACCTGAACGCCTAGCCATTAGGGCCAAGGTTTGCTCCAGCCGATGCTCCAGGAAATAAGGATCCGCCAAGACGTCCAGCGCCGAACGTCCGTTTACCAGTTTGCGCGACATCCAGTCGG
>CALKMT010000040.1 GCA_938091715.1 uncultured Litorivicinus sp. | reverse complement strand
GCTGGCGCTTTCCGGATATTTGGCCCAGCCAATGGACCGAGCGATTTTGGCTCGGGCGGTGGTCGGATTGGGCACCACTGTTGGAAAACTCTTTGGGCCTGGCTCTGGTGTCATCACTCTTGGCGCTGGCCTCGGCGGTGGCCTGGCTGGAGCTGGAACGCCACCGTCAGGTGCCCAAGCTGGATGCCCTGTGGTATCTGCCGTTGTTCCTACCCCAGGTTTGCGTGTTGTTGGGTTGGCAAGCGGCAGCCCTGTTGGCCGGGGCCGACGGTGCCTGGATAACCTTGGTTTGGGCGCACTGGATGTATGCCATGCCCTACGCTTTGCTGATGTTGGCCAGCCCTTGGCGGGCCTTGGATCCGGAATGGGATCGCCAGGCCCGTTTGTTGGGCGCGGGTTACTTTAAGCGCCTGTTTCGGGTTCGGCTTGGGTTGTTGCTACGCCCGGTACTGACCGCCTGGGCGGTCGCCATGGCCGTGTCGATTGCCCAGTATTTGCCGACCTTATTGTTAGGGGCCGGGCGTCACCCGACTCTGACCACCGAATTGGTCACCAGCTTTGGCGGTGTCGATCGCCGGGTGATTGGAACCCTGGCATCCTTACAAATGTTGTTACCGGCCCTGGCCTTTGCCCTGGCGCTGTTGTTGCCAGCTTGGCTGTATCGGAATCGTCGTCATGCTTGAAGTGGAAAACCTGTCCCTGACCCTGCCCGACCTGGCCCTGATTCAAGGGCTGTCGTTTCGTGTGGCTCCGGGGCAGGTTGTGGCCTTGCTGGGGCCCTCGGGGGGTGGCAAGTCAACGGTGCTGGATTGGATGACCGGGTTGTTGTCGGCGGACATACAGGCCTCGGGCCGGATTTGTTTGCACGGCCAGGATTTGGCGGGCGTGCCCTGCGAGTCCCGTCGGATGGGGCTGATGACCCAAACCCCTTTGTTGTTTCCGCATTTTGATGTGCTGGGCAACCTAAAGTTTGGCGCCCGAGACCCCAATACCGATTTTCAGCAGGTGTTGAGTGAAGCGGGTTTAGCCGGCGTGGCTCATCAGGACGTGGCCACGCTGTCCGGCGGCCAGGTTGCCCGGGTCTCGCTGTTGCGAACCTTGCTGTCCCAGCCCAAGGCCTTGTTGCTCGACGAGCCCTTTGCCCGCTTGGATGTGCAATTGCGCGATCAGATCCGCGAATTCGTTTGGCAGCGCTGCCCCGATATTCCGGTGGTGCTGGTCACCCACGATGAGCAGGACATTCCCAGCGGGGCCCAGCGGATCGAGCTTGCGGATTACGCATGTTAGATCGGTATCTGGTCCCGCGGCTAAAAGCACCACTGGGCGCCATGGCGTCCCGCTTGGACGCCGCAGGCTGGCGAGCGGATCAGGTCACCTGGCTGGGATTCGCGGTCGGTGTGCTGGCGGTGCTGGCTCTGGTGTTCCAGGCCTATGGGCTGGCCTTAGTGGGCTTGATCTTGAATCGTTTGGCCGACGGCGTGGACGGCGAGTTGGCCCGGCTGCAAGGGCCGACCGATCGAGGGGCGTTTTTGGATATCGCCCTGGACTTCGCTTTTTATGCCTTGTTTCCGTTGGGTTTTGCGCTGGGTAACCCCGAGGTCGCGTTGCCGGCGGCGGTGTTGATCTGCAGTTTTGTCGGCACGGGCTCTAGTTTTCTGGCCTTTGCCAGTCAGGCGGAAAAACGTGGGATCCAGCATCCAGACTTTGGCTACAAAGGACTGTATTACCTAAACGGGTTGGCCGAGGGCACCGAAACCATCGCCTGCTTTGTCCTGATGTGTCTATGGCCGGCTTACTTTGCCGAAATTGCCTACGTTTTTGCGGCGGTGTGTTTTTTGACCGCGGCCAATCGCATTTGGGCGGGCTGGCGCAGTTTGTAGGTGTGCCAAAGCACGCATTGCACCGATGCCGCCCAATTAGCAAATCTTAGGCGGGGTTCAAAACGCCCGCATGCTCGATGAATTCAATAATGGTGTCCAAGCCGGTGTGGTTCTTTAGGTTTGAGAATACCCACGGTTTTTCAGGGCGCATCCGGTTGGTGTCCGATTCCATGACTTGCAAACTGGCCCCCACGTAGGGCGCGAGATCGATCTTGTTGATCACCAACAAATCCGAGCGAGTAATGCCCGGCCCACCTTTGCGAGGAATTTTTTCGCCCTCGGCCACGTCGATCACATAGATCGTCAGATCGGCCAGTTCCGGACTAAAGGTAGCGCTCAAATTGTCCCCGCCGCTTTCCACGAACACCACGTCTAAATCCCCATGGCGCTTGGCCAGAGTTTCAACCGCCGCCAGGTTCATCGAGGCGTCTTCACGGATTGCAGTATGTGGGCAGCCGCCTGTTTCCACCCCGATAATTCGATCCTCGGGCAGAGCGCCTGCACGGGTCAGGATCTTGGCGTCCTCTTGGGTATAGATGTCATTGGTCACCAACGCGATCGAATAGGTGTCCCTCAGGCGCTTGGACAGCGCCTCTAGTAGTGCTGTTTTGCCTGATCCAACGGGTCCGCCAACGCCGATGCGTAAGGGTTGCTTGTAGTCTGTCATGTCTGTCCTTTACGACCGATACAGTCGTGTGTATTGAGTTTCATGTCGGGCACTGGCCAAGGCTTGCGCAAAGGTGGTGGCCCCAATGTCGTCACGTGGTATTTGACGGGAGTCGGCGACCGCCTGCTGGATCGCCGGTCCCAAATCCAGCATCAGTTGCTGCCCATGGGTTTGCCCTAGCGGCACTAACTTAATGCCCGCTACGCAGGCTCCCTCTAACCAGCACCACAGATACCCCTGGCACAGGGCATCCACATCGATATTCCAGTGGGCTGCCGCATAGGCAAATCCACTGATCTGGTTGCTGGTAACGGCGTCGCTACACTCATTGGGCAACGGGATATCCAATGCTGGCAGCAAGCGCGCCAGCGCTGCCCCCCGTTGACGTTCTTCGGTGCGTAATTCCCGGGTTTCTCGACCGGCGATAATGCTCTGTGCCAAGCAGCCGAATTCTGCCCAGTCTGCCGCTTGAGCGGCCTGATAGGATGCCCGCAAAAGCGGCAATTCAAAGGGCGTCATGGACTGCTCTAGGACGCTTGCCAGCCAATCGGCCATTTGGTCCTTATTCGAGACCCAGCCCTGCTCGACCGCCCATTCCAAGCCCTGGGAATAGGTGAATCCGCCAATGGGTAAATTTGGGCTGATCAGTTGATACAGCCGCAAATTCTGAATCACGCACGGCTCCAACGTGACAGCGCGAGGCCAGTTAAGACCGCGCCAATGACGCCCATGGCCAGCCAATGGTCGGGTTGGCTGGCGAAGTGGATGACGGTTTGGAACAGGCTGCCCGTGTGCTGTCCCGCGTGGGCCAAGGCCCCGGTGGGAGCCAAAGCGGCGGTTGTAACAAATGCAGTTTTCATTTTGTTTTCCTTAGTGTGAATGGCTGTGTGAATGTGAGTGACTTTGCCCTCCATAGGCGCCATTTTCTGGCTCAAAGGGGGCATGTTCAGTCGCGACCTCTGCGCCTAGTCCGACCACCATGGCGTCCAGCACATGATCATGCAGGTAGCTGACCCAGGCAGGCGTGATCTGCAGCGGCACGTGTCGGTTGCCCAGGTGATAGCAAACCCGGGCCAATAGGTGTAAGTCGTCGGTCCGAACCACCGAGACGGTTTCGGGGGCTGACACGACGGTCACTACCTCCCCGGCCTCACTGGCCAGTTGATCGCCATCGCGCAGGGTAATCCCACGCTCGATATCCATCAGCGCTTCCTCGCCGGTGGATAATGTAATGCGCTGACGGCTTCGGATTCTTTGATGAATGCCCAGCTCCACCGTGGTGTGGGTCAGGGTTCCAGATTGGGTAACCCGGTTGAATCGTTTCATCGGCGGCTCCTCAAAACAGGTAATAACGCTGCGCCATGGGCAGCTCGTTTGCTGGCTCGCAGGTCAGTAATTCACCGTCCGCGCGCACTTCATAGGTCTGCGGATCGACCTGAATGTCGGGCTGATAGGTGTTATGGATCATGTCGGCCTTGCTCAGGGTGCGGCAGTGTTTAACCGGGCTGATTTGGCTTTGCAGGCCGAGTTTTTCTGGTACACCTTTGTCAATCGCCGCTTGGGACAAGAACAAAATTGAGGTGCGGTGTGCGGCTTTACCGATGGCGCCAAACATCGGCCGGTAGTGGACCGGTTGAGGTGTCGGAATAGAGGCGTTCGGGTCTCCCATCGGAGCATAGGCAATCAGGCCGCCTTTCAAGATCAGGCTGGGTTTGGTGCCAAAAAATGCCGGTTTCCAGAACACCAGATCCGCTAGTTTGCCCGCTTCAATCGAGCCGACCTCATGAGACACGCCCATGGTGATGGCTGGGTTGATCGTGTACTTGGCGATGTAGCGCTTGATCCGGGTGTTGTCCGACTGCGTGTCGTCCCCCGCCATTGGGCCGCGTTGGACGCGCATTTTGTGCGCTGTTTGCCAGGTACGCGTGATGGTCTCGCCAACCCGACCCATTGCCTGGGAGTCCGACGAGATCATGGAAAACGCTCCCAGATCATGCAGGATGTCCTCGGCAGCAATGGTCTCCCGGCGGATGCGGGATTCGGCGAACGCCACGTCTTCGGCAATGCTGGTGTCCAGGTGGTGGCACACCATCAACATGTCTAAATGCTCGTCCACTGTATTGCGGGTGTACGGGCGTGTGGGGTTGGTCGAGGAGGGCAGCACATTGCTGTAACCCGCGGCTCGGATGATGTCCGGGGCGTGTCCGCCGCCTGCACCCTCGGTGTGATACGTGTGAATGACTCGATTGCCAATGGCGGCCAACGTCTCTTCGACGAACCCCGATTCGTTCAGGGTGTCGGTGTGAATGGCGACCTGCACGTCGTAGCGTTCGGCGACACCCATGCAGCAGTCGATAGCTGCTGGGGTGGTGCCCCAGTCTTCGTGCAATTTCAGCCCCATCGCCCCGGATTCGATTTGCTCCTCCAATGCGCCGGGCAGGCTGGCGTTGCCCTTGCCTAAGAATCCAAGATTCATCGGCAGATCGTCGCCCGCTTCTAGCATGCGGGCCATGTTCCACTCGCCAGGTGTGCAGGTGGTGGCGTTGGTGCCGGTGGCTGGTCCCGTGCCGCCCCCCAGCATGGTAGTGACACCACTGGCGAGGGCTTCTTCCACCTGTTGGGGGCAGATGAAATGAATGTGCGCATCGATACCGCCTGCGGTAACGATTTGCCCCTCGCCAGCAATGACCTCGGTACCGGGGCCAACGACAATGTCGACCCCAGGTTGTATGTCGGGATTTCCCGCTTTTCCGATTCGCTCAATTCGGCCGTCCTTGACCGCGATATCGGCTTTGATAATGCCCCAGTGATCCACAATTAAGGCGTTGGTAATCACCAGATCTGGGGCCTCGGCACGGCCGGCCTGAGACTGCCCCATACCATCTCGAATGACTTTGCCTCCGCCGAATTTGACCTCTTCACCGTAGGTGGTCAGGTCGTCTTCGACGCGCAAAAACAGCTCGGTATCGGCCAAGCGAACGCGATCCCCAATGGTCGGTCCAAACATCTCGGCGTAGGCCTGACGGGTCATCTTGCTCATGCTAGATCCCCCATAATTTTTCCCTGAAAGCCGAACACCCGGCGTGCACCGGACAGCTCGACTAAGTTGACCGGTCGGCGCTGGCCGGGCTCAAAGCGAACCGCGGTGCCGGCCGGGATATCTAGTCGAAAACCGCGTGCGGCAGCGCGATCAAATTTCAACGCGTCGTTAGCCTCGGCAAAGTGATAATGCGAGCCGACCTGAATGGGTCGGTCGCCGTGGTTTTCGACCTCGACTGTGGTCGTGTTCCGGCCGACATTCAGTTTGATTTCGCCGGGCTGGGTAATGATTTCTCCGGGTTTCATGGCGTCCTCACACAATGGGTTCATGAACGGTCACCAGCTTGGTGCCGTCGGGAAAAGTGGCTTCGACCTGTACGTCGTGGATCATCTCCGGCACGCCGGGCATGACGTCGTCCGAGCTCAACAAGGTGCGGCCGTAATCCATCAGTTCGGCTACCGTGCGGCCATCCCGCGCACCTTCTAAAATGGCGGCGCTGATAAACGCCACCGCCTCGGGGTAGTTCAGTTTTAGGCCACGGTCTTTCCGTCGTTCGGCTAAGAGGCCTGCGGTAAATAGCAATAATTTGTCTTTTTCTCTGGGTGTCAGTTCCATGAGCGTTCCTAGGTGTTCCAAATTCGAGGAGGACACGCGGGGCGTCCAATAATGTCGGGTCGCAGGGCCGACCAAATATCTATCCAGCAGGGCAGTACTTGATCGGTGGATTGGCACAGAGCGCGGATCACCAACAGGCCGTCGACCAGGGTGGCGCCGGCCAATAGGCCTGCGTGTTGAGCCAAGACTTGGCGCGCGGTTCCCAGATCTGAACCGTCAGCCCAGCCAGCCACCAGGGTTGATTGCATGGCATAGTCACGATGGCTGGCGCTGTTGTGCTGGGCCCCAAACTGACTGAGATCTCGGAGTAAGGGCTGCCCTTCGGAGGTCAGATTCAATGCTGTCCAGACCTGCCCCTCATTAAAAGCCTCTTGCATCACGGGCCGGCCAGCACAGTGCATTTCCCAGCCGATAAAACGTCCATTGGGATGCAGTTCAACATGGGTAACCAGGCGGGCTTGGGCGCCAGAAAAATAAATGGTTTCCTGGGGCAGCCATTCCAGCGATGCCTCGGCGTCGACGCGCAACACCTGATGTTGGTAGGCGGTGGCCCCCGAGCTGCGATAAAACTTGGTGGCTCCCGGTGTGGTGACCAGCGCCTGAGCGTTGGTGTCGACCTGACAGGTCACGTCGATTCGATCGCCGCCCACTACACCCCCGGGTGGGTGCAGCAAATAGCTGTGACACAGAGCGCCCTCGGGATAAAAACCACGCTGCACTGACAAAGGCCCGGCTCGATGACCCTCAACCATCTTGGTTCGGCTGTCACGGACGCCAAAACGCATATGCATCTGCGCGTGCCATCCGTTTACTTTGGGTTGGGTTAGCGCATTCATCAGACGGTTAAGTAGTCTTCGATCAAGTTGTCAGACAGATCTGCCATGGCCCCTTCGGCGACTAGGCTGCCGCGGTCCAACAGACAAAATCGGTCGGCTAATTTCCGCGCAAAAGGGAGCTTTTGTTCGACCAATAACACGGTCAGGCCCAGCTCTCGATTTAGCTTGCGGACAATGTCGGCGATCTCGGCCACGATGTTGGGCTGAATCCCCTCGGTAGGCTCGTCTAAAATTAATAACTTTGGGTCAATCACTAAGGCCCGGGCAATGGCCAACTGCTGTTGCTGCCCGCCGGATAAATCGCCGCCCCGGCGGTGCAACATGTCCTTTAACACGGGGAACAGGTCAAAAATAAAGTCCGGCACCCGACGCTGTCCTCGGGGACGAATCGGCACCCCGATCTCGAGGTTCTCCTGCACCGTCAGCATTGAAAAGATCTGCCGACCCTGGGGCACAAACCCCAAACCTAGGCGAGGACGGGCTTCGACGCTGACCTTGGACAGGGCATCGCCGTGCCAATATATCTGTCCGCTGGACAGAGGCTGCAGCCCCATAATGCACTGCAGCAGGGTGGTCTTGCCCACGCCGTTGCGGCCCATAATGACCGTGCATTGGCCCGCAGGGATATCCAGAGTTAAGTCTTTTAACGTATGACTCTGACCATAGTGTTGGTTCAGGCCCTCGATTCGAATCATGCGTCCTCTCCTAAGTACACGCTGCGGACTTGCGCGTCGTTTTGGATTTGCTCCATTGACCCTTCCGCCAAGACCGAGCCTTGATGCAAAACCGTGACGGTGTTCCCGCCCTCGGCTAGGTCCCGGACAAAATCCATGTCATGTTCGACAACCACCACGCAGTGCTCCCCGGCGAGCGAGCGAAGCAATTCCGCAGTTTTGTCGATTTCCTGATGGGTCATGCCGGCCACCGGCTCATCTACCAGCAGCAACTTCGGCCGTTGGCTGAGCAACATGCCGATTTCCAACCATTGCTTTTGGCCGTGGGACAGGGCCCCAGACTGGACCTGCAGGTGCTCTTGTAAACCTATGGTCTCGGCAATGTGTTGAATGTTTTCTTGGGACTCGGCGTCGATTCG
>CALKMT010000039.1 GCA_938091715.1 uncultured Litorivicinus sp. | reverse complement strand
TGCCGCCCGGGCCGCGACCTTTACCATGGAAGGATTGCAGACCTGGGTCGCGTTACCCGCTGATCAAGAAGACTGTGCCCCGGCATTCGAGCATTTTGGTGCCGACGAATTGCCGCAACTGACCGAGCCCGGTGTGCATGTCACGCTGATCCTGGGATCCCTGTACGGCGAGACCTCGCCCTGTCATGTGTACAGCCCGATCTTTTACGCCGATGCACAGATTCAGTCGGGCCATGGGCTTAGCCTGGACAGCGAGTACACCGAACGAGCTTTTTTCGTGACCCAGGGTCAGGTCGAGCTGGCGGGACAGAACTATGAGGCTGGGCAACTGGTGGTGCTAAAGCCAGGCCAAGACGTGACGCTAAACGCTGTAATCGACAGCCGACTGATGCTGTTGGGGGGCGAGCCGCTGGCCGAGCCGCGTCATCTGTTTTGGAATTTTGTCTCCTCCGATCCGGCCAAGATCGAGCAGGCCAAGGCCGACTGGCAAGCAGAAGACTGGGTCAATGGGCGCTTTACCTTGCCGCCCACCGATCAGGGCGAATTTATTCCCCTGCCCTAAACGGCCTATAGCCAGCGCTGTTCGGGGCCGTCCTGATCCGCGCTGACCTCGACCGCGACCTGCAGGGTCTGGGCGCCACCGCCACTGGTATAGCCCTTGACCGGCACGACATCCGAGTAATCCCGGCCCCAGGCCACCACCACATGCCGATCCGACGGGATCTGGTTGTTGGTGGGGTCAAAGTCGATCCATCCCGTGCCTGGCACATGCAAGCTGATCCAGGCGTGGCTGGCATCGGCCCCGACCAAACCGGCCTGGCCCTCGGCCGGCCGGGTTTCGATATATCCGCTGACATAGCGACAGGCCAATCCCAGCGAGCGTAATAACGCCAGCTGCAAATGGGCAAAGTCCTGACAAACACCGGCCCGGGATTCGAACACCTGGGCCACCGGGGTGCTGATTTCGGTCACCCCTTGCACGTAAGAAAAATCGGCGTAGATGCGCTGGGTTAACTCAAGCGCCGCCTGCATCAGCGGACGCTGGGGGGTGAAACTCTGGAGTGCATAATCGCGCATCCCATCGCTGACCCCGGGCACTAATCCAGAGGGCAGACGATAGGGCATCAACAAGGGCTCGTCCTGTAACGCCGACTCCCAAGCGGGGGTGGACGCGGGTTCCGGCAACAGCGGCGGGATGACCTCGACACGGCTGTCCGCCACGACCTGCAAGAAATCGTGAATGCTCTCGACCGCAAAGTCGCACCTGCGGTTACCAAACCAATCTTGGTATTCCCGCTGCCACCGGGGTTCGGGAGAGATCAGCAGATCGGCTCGCTCGACCCGTTGCCAGGGCGTCGTGCGCGGTAACAACACCGTGCTGGACTGGCCGTCACTGACGGCCATCGAATATTGGTATCGGGTCGAATGGCGAACGCGAAACTTCATGACTGTGCCCGGGTGAATTGGTGCGGGACGTCCGCGTGGTTGAAGTACGCCAGGGTCAGGGTCTCGGACAGCGACAACAAGCGTTGCTCGGTGGCGCTTAATAGCTCGATCAGCTCGGGTTTCGATTGCCCATCCGCGGTCATCAATGCCGCAGGCTCGGCCAACTGCAAGGCGGTTCGGGCTTCCAAACTCATGCGCTGATGAGGACTGAGTGCACCCCGCCGGGCACTGCCGGGCAACCGCTCGATGGTTTCAACCAGGCGGCGTAGCTGATAGGCCAGCGATCGAGGCGTTGAGTCCTCAAGCATCAACATATCAACCACCGCCCCGGGATGCAGGGCCGCGCGGTAACGCCGTTTATACGTCATGCGGGTGTCCGTGACGCCCAAGACCATTTCCCAGAAACTGGTTTCGTGGCGTCGCGAGGTCTGTGCCGCCTCGCGGATCAGTGCGCAGGTTTGCAAGGCCCGTTCTAAGTGACGGCCGATGTCCAAAAACCGGAAGCCCAGGGTGCGACTCATGGTGTCGTTCAACAGGCCGTAGGTGGCGCTGAGTAACATCAGGATTTGATCCGCGCGATCGATTTGTTGCGAAATCGGCAAGCCCGACAAGCCGATCGAGGACTGGGTGCTTTTCTCGAGCCGCACCAACAAGCGCCAGACGTCCGAGCTTAAATAATCCGGCACCGCCCGGGCGTTTTCCAACAGCCCACTCAGGGCCCGGTGCAGCCCCACCGGATGATCTGCATGGGTCAAGATGGTTTCCAATTGAGCCTCGGGGTCGTCCTCGTTGACCCGCCGCGAGCCCAACGCAATCCCTTGGAACAACATCGGCATGATGCCGATCCCCGGATCACTCATCGAGCTTTGGCGCTGCTCCAACATACGCAGCAAGACCTCGCGCAACAGCCGGCCCACGAAGTCCAATCGCTCGGCGTAGCGCCCAACCCAATACAACGAGTCTGCGACTCGGCTAGGGATGCTGCCAGGACCGGTATCGATGGCCTGGGGCTTTAAGGTTGGAGACTGTAACTGGCCGGCCTCTTCAAAGGACTCGCCCATGACCCACAAATCCTTGACCCCGTCGGCGCTGCGCCCACTGGCCTGCAATTGGGCCACGTCGCCCTGGGTAAACCGCGCCAATCCACCGGGCATCGCCTGCCAACCCTGCTGGGTTTTGACGGCGTACAGTCGGATGGTGGCGTTGACCTGCTCCAAACCTTGGGCGTGAACCGCGGGGATGCGCGAGCCTGACAAACGGGCTTGGGCGACCCATTGATCGGGCTGGCGGCGAATTTCATCCAGCCCGGAATCCCCTGGGGACAACAAAAGCCCCTCCCGGCCTGCGCTGCCCAGCGCACGAAAGACAAATTCCTCAGGCGCAGCCAAGGCTCGCTGTGCCTGAGCAGGATCCGCCAGGGACAGGGTTTCCGCCGAGGGCAGGATCAGTGGCTCGTCCTGTAGCTGATCGAGCTGACTCATGAATCCCGGGCTGTCCAGCAGCCCTGCGCCGGGCGCATTCCAAACCGCAACCTTGCCGGCCCGGATGACCGCACTCAGGCCCGGCGTGCCCAGACGGGAGTCCTCACGAAAATTAAGTGGATCGACAAAGCTGTCCATGACTCGACGCAGCACTAGCGACACCGGCTGCAAGCCATCCAGGGTCTTGAGCCACAGCGACCCATCACGGACCGCCAGGTCATCGCCCTGGGCCAAGGTCAAATCCAAGAAATTGGCCAGAAACGCGTGTTCAAAATAACTCGGATGATGCTGGCCCGGAGTCAGCATCACCGCGTGC
>CALKMT010000038.1 GCA_938091715.1 uncultured Litorivicinus sp. | reverse complement strand
ACATCTATATCGGCTCGGTCGGTATGGAAGGTGCCTATGACGCCATGGGCAACGGTCAGGTTGATCTGGAGTGGGCGCGTCAGCACCATGATCTGTGGGTTGCCGAGGTCGAGGCCAAAGAAGGCAAAGGGGACGGCTCATGAAAGCGATGTTGTCTGCCTTCGTCGCGGCTCTTGCGATTGCCTATGGCGCGACCTTGATCCTGCCAACCTTTGGTTGGTCCTCAGCCGAGCGTGGCAGCGCGGAGTTCAGCGTACGCCGTGACTGAGCACCCCGATACAACGGCCGATCCTGTCGTCGTCGACGCGGTCGGCCTGTTGTGTCCCCTACCTATTTTGCGATTAAAAAAGCGTACTCAGGGCCTGCCCAGTGGCAGCGATGTGCTGTTTCTGGCCGACGACCCCAGCGGGCGCAAGGATCTCGAGGTGTTGTGTGATTTGGCCGGCCACGAGTTGATGGCCGCCGAGCAGCGCCCCGATAACGTCATGTGCTATCGGTTGCGCTTGGCTTAACTAGTCGGCGTTAGGGAAAAACAGCGGTTTGCCGGCCACCTGATAGGCCGCAATGGCCGCCTGGCCTCGATCGGACAACAACCATTCGGTGAAGACCCGAGCGCCTTGGGCGTTAACCGTGGGGCATTTTTTCTGGCTGACCGGAATCACCCCGTATTGATTAAACAGAGCCGGATCGCCGTCAAATAGCAGCGTGGTGTCCTGTTTGTTGCCAAATTTAATCCAGGTCGCCCGGTCGGTCATGACATAGGCCCCCAGGCCGATGCCGGTATTCAGGGTCGCACCCATGCCGCTGCCGGTTTCCATGTACCACTGACCCGAGCCCAGCTCGGGATCAATGCCTGCGCTGGCCCACAGGGCGCGCTCTTTTTTGTGGGTGCCCGAGTCATCCGCGCGCGAGGCGAATTTAGCGCCAGAAGTGGCAATGCGGGTCAGGGCATCCAGTGCGGTTGAGGCCTGGCGCAGTTTGGCCGGGTCTTGTTCGGGTCCGACGATGACAAAGTCGTTGTACATCAAATCCCAGCGCATGCTGCCATAGCCCTCGGCGACAAAGCGCTCTTCACTGGCCTTGGCGTGCACCAGCAATACATCCCCGTCGCAGCGCATGGCGTTCTTGATGGCTTGCCCGGTGCCGACCGCGACCACATTGACGGTCAAGCCGGTGTCTTGTTTTAGAACGGGTAATAAATAGTCATACAGGCCGCTGTTTTTGGTCGAGGTGGTGGACTGGACGACGATGGTGTCGGCCAGCGCCTGGGTGGCGGCTAGGGTGCTAACAAGTACAACGGCTAACTTCATGAATACTCCTAAACGATAATGTCACCGGCCAAATAGGCTTGGGCCTCACGGCTTTCGGGGTGCGAAAAAAATGCGTCCGCCGGGCGATGCTCGACCACCTGGCCGCGGCAGATAAACACCACGTCATCGGCCAGGCGCCGGGCCTGGCCCTGATCGTGACTGATCAGAATGACCTTGGTGCCGGCCTGGCTTTGTTTGCGGATCAGGGACTCGATCAACAAAACCGAGGCGGGATCCAGGCTTGCGGTGGCCTCGTCCAATAACAGCAACTTCGGTTGGTTTAATAGCGCCCTGGCCAGGGCCAGACGCTGTTGCTCGCCACCGGATAAAAGCCGCGCCGGCTGTTCGGCGCGGTCGTCCAAATTGACCGCGGTCAGGGCATCGATCAGCTCGCGGTGGTCCGCCTCCGGCTTGGCAAAGGCCAGGTTCTGCATGACGTTGCGCCGCAGCAGAACGGGATGCTGAAAGACCATGGCCTGCTGGCGTTGGCTGTCCGCCACCGACAAGGCGCCCAGGGCAATGCTCCCACGGTCGGGTTTGATCAGGCCGTGCAGGCAGCGCAGGGTCAGGCTTTTGCCCGCCCCGTTGGGGCCCATGATCACGGTAATGCCCGGGTCCTTGATCAGCAGGTTCAGATTGTCCAACACGCGGCGATGGCGCCGTTTCAGACGCAGGTCGTGGAATCGGATGGGCAACAAGGGGTTAAGCATATTGGCGTCGTTTGGCAAATTCCCGTACCGCGGTGACCGCGCCATTGACCAGAATCGCCAGGGTCAATAGCACCGTGCCCAACCCCAGGGCCAGTGTCAGGTTGCCCTTGGAGGTTTCTAGGGCAATGGCGGTGGTCATGACCCGGGTCAGGTGATCAATGTTGCCCCCCACGATAATGACCGCGCCGACCTCCGCGATGGCTCGGCCGAAGCCTGCCAGGATGCAGGTGGTCAGTGAATAGCGGGCATCCACCAGGTACGCGATGACCGCTTTCGAGCCGGTGATGCCCAGGGAATAAAAAGTATCGCGGTATTCCTGATACAGATTCTCGATCACCTGATTGGACAGGGCGGCGATGATCGGCGTGATCAACACGACCTGGGCGATGATCATGGCGGTGGGAGTGTATAACAGTCCCAGCCCACCCAGCGGCCCAGAGCGGGACAGCATCAGATACACCATCAGGCCGACCACCACCGGGGGCATGCCCATCAGCGCGTTTAATAGGGTGATCAGGACTCGGCGTCCGGGAAATTTGTTGATCGCCAGATAGGTGCCCAGGGGCAAGCCAATGACGGTGGCGATGGCCAGCGCAATCAGGCTGACGCGAATGGACAGGCCCAGGATCTCAAACAGATCGGGATCCAGGGTAATGATCAACCGAAAGGCTTCGGTGAGTGCGTCCATGGGGGTCTCGTGGCTGGTAACAGCCCTGATTGAACCTGCTTTCACGCAGGGGCACAAGGTGGTGGTCGGATTCATGCCATGATGGCACGAAAGTTACGCGCTCAAGCCGGTGCTCGGTGTCTTACCCAGGCCCTATCCTAGCGCCATTGATGACAGGAGATTGATATGTACGTTCGACAGGCAGACGCACGGGGTGTGGGGGATCATGGCTGGCTCAACAGCCATCACAGTTTTTCCTTTGGCGGTTATTACGATCCGGCGCACATGGGCTGGTCTCAATTGCGGGTTATCAATGATGACGTGGTATCGCCCGGGGGCGGCTTCCAAACCCATGGACACCAGGATATGGAGATCATCTCCTATGTGATCTCGGGAGCGTTGGCGCACAAGGACAGCAAGGGCAACACGGAGGTCATTCCGGCGGGGGACATTCAGATCATGTCTGCGGGCACCGGGATTCGGCATTCTGAATTCAATGCCTCCAATACCGAGCCTGTGAATTTTTTGCAGATGTGGGTGCTGCCAGGCCAGGCCGGCGTGGCGCCGCGATACCAGCAGAAAAGTATCCAGCAGTCTGACGCCGTGACACCGATTGTCACCCCCACGGGCAGCGATACGTCGGTTGCGATCAACGCTGATGTGTCCCTGTCCCAGATCAAGTTGCCCGCAGGGGAGACTTTGCGACTCGGCGAGGGGCCGCGTCAGGGCTATTTGCATATGGTGGCGGGGGACGCCAGCGCAGGAGAGTTGTCCCTGGGCCGTGGCGATGCGGTGGGGGTCGAGGGCAGCGAGACCCTGACCCTGACCGCGCAATCGGATGTCACCGCATTGTGGTTTGATTTGCCCTAGACTATTCGCCGTTTTGAATCGGGAACCCGTTATGTGGAATGAAAAATACGCCGACGCTGAGTACTTTTATGGCCAGGCGCCCAACCAATGGTTGGTTATGAATCGGGAACGTTTTCCCGCGGTTGGCCGGGCGCTGGCGATCGCCGATGGTGAGGGACGCAACGGAGTGTATTTGGCCGAGTGCGGTCTGGACACCGACACTGTAGATGGCTCCGAGGTTGGGGTGGCCAAATCCTTGGAGTTGGCCCAGCAGCGAGGCGTGTCGATCAACGCCGTGCATGCGGATCTGGCGGCTTATGATTTGGGCGAGCAGGACTATGATCTGATCGTTGCGATATATGCGCATTTTCCCGGGACCCTGCGTCAGTCGGTGCACGCGGGCTGTGCCCGTGCATTGAAATCTGGCGGGCTGTTCGTCTTGGAAGCCTTTCATCCCGAGCAGTTGGGCCGCCAATCCGGTGGGCCTGGCAAGGTCGAGATGCTGTACACCGTCGAGCAGGTGTTGCAGGACTTTGAGGGCTGTCAGGTGTTAGAGGCCCAGCAGGGACTGACCTGGCTGGACGAGGGACGTCACGCGGGCCTGGGTTATGTCACTCGGGTCGTGGTGCGCAAGGACTAGCCGCGCAGGGCTTGGGCCAGGGCCTTGTCAAAACTGGCGGCAAAGGCCTGGCTGTGCTTTTTGCCAAAGGGCTCGGCGCCCCGGCCTTCAAATCCCATCGAGCGCATCTCTTCGGCGCGGTTACGACGCACCAAGTGCTCGTGCATGTTGTCTGGCGTGTACAGGGTGCCCCGGGGATTGATGGCCACCCCGCCCTGGGCGACGATTTCGGCGGCCAAGGGCACGTCCTGGGTGATAACAATGTCGCCTGCGCTCATCCACTCCAAAATCAGATTGTCGGCCACATCAAAGCCCTGTTGTACCTGACGGCTGCGAATAACCGTCGAGGGCGGCGTGCTGATCGGATGATTGGCCAGCAAGGTGGTGTCTATTTTCAAGCGCTCGGCGGCCTTAAAGATGATGTTCTTGACCGGGACCGGACAGGCATCCGCGTCGACCCAAATCTGCATGTTCAGTGTGCCTTTTGAAAAGTCAGTGACTGGCCCATGAACTGGCTGGCCTGGCGACTGACGCTGAGTGGATCCCCGGTGGTCAGGCACGTCAGGATTCCGCCCGTTTCGTGTAATCCATGACGAGATAAATAGTCTGCCAGGCTTGCCGCCACCAGGTCGGGTTGGCTGATAATGCGAACCGCCGGGCCCAGTGCCGCTCGGAATTGATCCGCCACCAGGGGGTAATGCGTGCAGCCCAAGACGGCGGCCTGGGGGGCGGGCATGGCCTCCAGCAGGGTCTGGCAATGTGCCTGCACCCGGGCGCGGATTTCATCCGGGTCGTTCGCCTCGATGGCGTCGACCAAGCCATGACAGGCCTGGGCCTGAACCTGAATTCCGGTGGCGCGCAGGTTTAATTCGCGCTCAAAGGCCTGGCTGGCCACCGTGGCGGGGGTGGCGAATAGCGCCACGCGCTGAATCGGGGCCTGGACAGGGGGCGAGGTGTCGCCCCAATCCCGGCCGGTCAGGGCTTCGATCATGGGCACAAATACGCCCAGTACCCGTTTATTGTCCGGCAATGGCTGGCTTTGCAGGGGGCGCAGTGCGATGGCCGAGGCAGTATTGCAGGCCAGGACGACCAGATCACAGT
>CALKMT010000037.1 GCA_938091715.1 uncultured Litorivicinus sp. | reverse complement strand
ATCGGGTTCGAACCGACGACCTATACCTTGGCAAGGTATCGCTCTACCAACTGAGCTAATCCCGCAATTTTCCAACGAATGGCATCCCGTAGGGGACTCGAACCCCTGTTGCCGCCGTGAAAGGGCGGAGTCCTAGGCCACTAGACGAACGGGACGATGCGTTTCGTTGTGGGCGCGAATTATGCCACCGTTTTTCTAAGACGCAACCCCCATTTACCGGCATTTTCAATGGCTACCCGAAATGGAATCCCATGCAAGGAAACCAGCGCTTCGCGGTCTGCGGAATATCCACCGCCGATCACACCGGCGACTGCAATTCCGTCGCGGATACAACGGTCGAAGACCAAATGATCGCGCTGGGCCATGCCCTCGGCGGATACCTGCAACAAACCCAACTGATCGTGCTCGTGGATATCGGCCCCTGCATCGTAGATCACCAAATCCGGTGCAAAGCGCTCTAACAACAAATCCAGCGTACGCTCGAGGATGTCTAAATAGCCCTGGTCATCACAGCCTTTTTGGATCGGCACGTCCAAATCCGAGCAGGCCTTGGGATGTGGGTAGTTTTGCTGGCAGTGCAGCGAGCAAGTAAAGGATCCGGGATACCCCTTTAATATTTGCGCAGTACCGTCGCCCTGATGAACGTCAGTATCCAAAATCAGTACCCGCTCAACCTGAGCGCTCTCTAGCAATCGGATCGTGGCGTACGCCATGTCGTTGAACACACAAAAGCCCGCCCCACCCTCGCGATGGCTGTGGTGCGTCCCGCCCGCCATGTGCAAGGCCAACCCGTGCCGGATGGCTAGCTGACAAGTCAAATACGTGCCATTGGCGGCCAGGAACGAGCGGTTTGCCAGCTCAGGCGTCCAAGGCAGGCGAAGCCGTTTGAGTTGGGCATCGGACAGGGACCCGTCCGCCATGGCCGTGACGTAGGCCAAATCGTGTACTCGGCTCAGATCGCCGATGCTGGCCTTGTCTGGCGATTGGACCCAGACCTGATCGAGCAAGCCCTGATCCTGCAACCAACGGTGCAGGCGAAAAAATTTGCTCATCGGAAATCGATGATGATCGGGAAAGTCGTAACTGTAATCTGGGTGATAAACGAAGTTCAGCATGCCCCTAGATGTGGGGCATGCCGGATAAATCTCTAGTGGTCGAATTGAGTTTGATAAACATGGTTCGTGGCATCGACAAAGCCCGGCAGGCTGCCGCAGTCGAATCGTCGCCCTTTGAATTTGAGCGCCATCACACAGCCATCTTTCGCCTGCTGCAATAGCGCATCGGTGATTTGCACTTCCCCATTTTTGCCCGGCGGTGTGTGACGCAGGATGTCAAAAATGTCCGGGGTCAGAATGTAGCGTCCAATGATCGCTAGGTTGCTGGGCGCATCCGCCGGGTCAGGCTTTTCGACCATGTCCGTGATGCGGTACACCCCTTCTTTGATCTCTTCGCCTGCGATGACGCCGTACTTATTGGTCTCTTCCATCGGCACTTCCTCGATGGCAACAATACTGCAGCGGAACTGACGGTACAGCTTGGCCATCTGGGTCAGCACACCCTCGCCGTCATTGACACACAGGTCATCCGCCAGCACTACGCCAAAGGCCTCGTCACCAATCAGGGTTTCACCCGTCAGGATGGCGTTACCGAGCCCAGCCATTTCTTTTTGTCGGGTGTAAGAGAACTCACAACGGTCGATCAGCTCGCGAATGGGGGCCAGGGCTTGCTCTTTAGTAGTGCCCTGAATCTGATCTTCTAGCTCGTAGTTTTTGTCGAAGTGATCTTCGATCGCGCGCTTGCCCCGCCCAGTCACAAAAGCCATACGGTCCATGTCGGCCGCCAAGGCTTCTTCTACCGCAAACTCAATCAACGGCTTGTTGACCACGGGCAACATTTCTTTGGGCATCGACTTGGTGGCGGGCAGAAAACGCGTGCCATAGCCGGCCACGGGGAATAAACACTTCTTGATCAAAACAACACTCCTCAATTGCCCGGAGGCTACTGTATGACATGTGACAGGTCTAGCGCACCGCAACATTCGAATGGGGTATACTCGCCCTCCCCTGATCACGGATTGAGACATGATTCGAGTAATCTGCGCCGCCTGGCTCGTTCTGACCGCCCCTCTGGCCCTTGCACTGGATGACCCTTCCGAGTGGCTGTCCGCAAAAACCAGCATGATTTTGGCCGAAATTTCCGAAGCAGACTTGTCTACCGATGACACCCAAGGACAGGCCGACCTGGCCGAGCGCGTGATCATCCCACACGTCAATGTTGAAGGCATCGCGATGCGGGCTGTCGGCCGCCCCTGGCGACAGGTCAGCGAGACAGACCGGGCGCGCTTTATTGTTGGGATGAAATCTCGCCTGTTGGATCTTTACGGTGGCGCATTTAGCCAATTCAAATCAGCGGACCTGGAAGTCTTGTCCCAGCGGGTTTCAAACCGCGGTGATCGGGCGATCGTCAACACCCGGTTACGGCGCCCCGGTGACGACTGGCTGGCAGCAGAATTCCGCTTGATTGTCACCGATGACCAATGGCAGGTCCTGGACGTAGCAATCGAAGGCGTCAGCCTGTTGTCTTCATACAAGGCCCAAATCGATGAGCGCGTCAACCGCTTGGGGCTGGAAGGCGCTATCGAAGAGGTGGCCTCTGGACGATAGGCTGACTGTGCGCTTGTGCCGTCACAGACATCCAGGGTGTGCCACCAAGCCATAACAAGCTCGCGGCTACCCAGCGCGGCCGCAGCGGATAGTTCACCGTGACCGAGGCGTGTCCTGGATTTAGTTCGGTATCAAACACCAGAATACGGGGGTCCAGCCCCAACTCTGCGGCGCGTATACGTGCCGTGGACACACTGTAATCGGCGGCGCTTTGACGCGCTGCCAACAAGGCCACGTCTTGCAGCCTATTGTGCGTTCCCCAAATCCATAATGCCTGGATCAGACCGGCCATCAAGAGCCCCAGCAAAGGGAGCATCAGCATAGACTCGACGAGCGTTGTACCGCGTTGCGTTCTCATCTAACCATTCCTCGAGTTGAAAAACATGATTGGCCAAAGATTCCAGACCGGCACTGTTAGGATCCAAGGCTGCAAAACTGGCCATGGCCTCGACACCTAAGCGCCAGTGGACTTCCCCCAATGCCCGCCAAACACCTGGGTCTTCTGGCGTTTCATATGACAGGGTCTCTAAAACATCCATGGCCTGAATCCAATGGCCCTGGGCCATCCAAACCTGGGCATCAGACAAATCCGCAGGCAAGACGGCCGAGGCTGGTCGCACCGGATTCTGGCAGCCCGACAACAGCCCCACCGCCAATATCATCGTGACCCGCAAACTCATGGGCGCCTCCGAGTGGGTCGCTGATGAATGCCTTTGAGCACTAATTTTTGTCGCCAGGTCACCTGCTCTGCGGCAGTTTTTACCGGTGGCTTCACTTCACGCCACCCGGACCAAACGCTGGAATCTGCGTGGCACATGCTCACTGTGGCCATCAAGGTCACGCCAATCGTCCATTTCATAGGCTTAGCTCTCCATTTAAAACAACAAATCCGATAATCAGAAAGCCCTGTGGCAAGGCCCCCAGAATCAACGGCATTAAGAGTTTTGAACCCAAGGCAGCCGCCTTGGATTGCCGGCTCTCGTCTTGACTGCGGTAGTGCTCGTCAATTAACTGCCCTAACCATTCGTTGGGATCCGTGCCCCGTTTGCGGATGCGCGCAAGCCCCTGGCCGACTTGTACCCACAATGGAATTGAGCCCCCCGCCAACCAACGGCATTGATCCTCTAAATCCCAGTCTGGATGCGGGCAAAGGTGGCCTAAGTCCGGGTAAGCTTTTTGCCAGGCCCGGTTGGCGCTGTTCATGGCCTGGATCAATGGCACCCCGGACACCGTTTGAATGTGCAGGATCTCGACCCAGTAAATAGCGACCTGACGGCATCGTTGTTCGTGTCCAACCTGGCGACGCTTGCGCTCACTCTTTTCCAAGGCCCAGGCGAATACACCCAGCAATCCTGCTGCCGGCCAACTGATCAAAGACACCACACACAACAACAGCACCCGCCAGCCAGGCTTGGGCAACAGGCACCAGACCAACGCGGGCAACAACCAGCTCATCGAAGGGTGTGCGCCATTTTTCGAAAACCGATCCACATACCCAGATTCAAAGC
>CALKMT010000036.1 GCA_938091715.1 uncultured Litorivicinus sp. | reverse complement strand
AATGACCAGCTCTTTTCGTGTAATCGGCACCAACGCCTGAACCACGCCCAGTATCCGAGTGCTGTTAATCACCGGCTCAAGGGTGACTCGAAAGCGTTGATCCTCGTCCTTGAGCAGCAGGCTCTTGGGCGCTCTGAACTGCTGTACGTCGGCCAAATGCTTTTTTAATTCGCGGCGAATCGAGCTGGGAAATAAACGCAACAAACCCTCTCGATCCTGCGGAACCGAGCGGGATTGCATCAGGCGAGCCAAGGACGTCGCCTGACACACCTCGAGGCCCTCGGCTTCAAAGAATCCCAGGCCATCGGTGTCGTGCAGGTCGCTCAGGTTCATCAGCGTGCGATCAAAGTGGTGCTGGGCACTGACCGCGTTCTTGGCCTCGATCGACAGCTGTGCGACGCGGCGGCGCAGGTTCCAGGTCGCCATCACCAACGACAAAAAGCCCGCCACGGACAAAAGGCCCGCGCCCTCGATCCAGGTCTGGCGAATGGATCGGTTCAACTGCTCGTCTGCCATGTCCAACTCTAATCGCCCTAGCGCTTTTAGCGCATCGATATCCGAGACCCGGATCGCCAGTTCGGGCGGGTATCCTTGGGCCCGTAGCGTCCGGGCCTCGCCTACCGCGTCCTGATAGGCGTTCAAGGTCACCAGGATCCGACGCGCATTCATGTCCTGCTCGGCCATGGGCTGGATGATCGAAATCGCCTGGTTTAGATCCAGTTGGGCCTGCATCAGGACATCCTCGTCCCCGCGCAGTACATAGTTTTTTAAGCCGTGGATAAAGCCGCCATAACCGAGCAGCCGCTGGAGATGCACCACCGGCAGCTCTGCCGCAGGCACTGCCAGCGGAACGCATAGTAGAGCGACGGCTAGAAGTCGGTTCATTTGTTTCTCATTGCAAATCACATCACACAGTTTCGCCAGTTTTCGGATGTGCTGATGCGATGGCTATCACATAACCAGTGCTCTAGTTCGGGGGTGCAGGCCGCGCTAGACTGGCCGGACAATATGAAAAATAGGTTTCCCCATGCCGTACTTTTTGGCCCTCGATGCCGGCACCACGTCTAACCGCGCCATTGTGTTTAACGACGCCGGCCAGTCCCTGGCCCAGCATCAAATCCTGTTGACTCAACACTTTCCCGACGATGGGTGGGTCGAGCACGAGGGGCAGGACATCCTGGACGGTTTGATTGAGTCCGGCCGTCAGGCCATTGCCGACGCAGGCCTGCAGGCCTCAGACATTCAAGCGGTCGGGCTGACCAACCAGCGCGAAACCACCGTGGTCTGGGACCGCGCCACCGGCCAGCCCATCTATCGGGCGATTGTCTGGCAAGACCGCCGCACCGCACCGATTTGCGAAGGCCTTAAAGCGGCCGGCCACCAGCCTGCGGTGCAGGACAAAACCGGGTTGTTGTTGGATCCATATTTTTCCGCCACCAAGGTCGCCTGGATCTTGGACAACGTGCCCGGTGCCCGGGATCGAGCCGAGCGGGGCGAGTTAGCCTTTGGAACGGTCGACAGTTTTGTCGCCTGGCACCTGTCCGCAGGCCAGCGCCACATTATCGAGGCGACCAATGCCGGGCGAACCTTGCTGTTTAACCTGGACACCCAGGACTGGGATGACGAGTTATTGGCCCTGTTTAATGTGCCCCGGGGGATGTTGCCCAGCGTGGTCGACAGCGCCGGGGACTTGGCTGAAATCCATCCGGATATCTGGGGCGCACCGCTGCGTCTGACCGGCATTGCCGGCGACCAACACGCGGCTCTGATTGGCCAAGCCGGCATCCAGCCGGGGATGTTAAAAAGCACCTATGGCACGGGCTGCTTCATGATTGCCAACACGGGGGCGACGCGGTTGGCCTCGAAGCAGCGCTTGCTCAGCACCCTGGCCTATCGCATTGATGGCCAGCCCACTTATGCCCTGGAAGGGGCGATTTTCAATGTCGGCACAGCAATCCAATGGCTGCGGGATAATTTGCGCCTGTTCAGTGATGCCGCCGAAACCCAAGCCATGGCCGAGCAGGCCCATCAGGATCAGGTGTATTTGGTGCCGGCCTTTACCGGTTTGGGTGCGCCCTGGTGGGATGCCCAAGCCCGAGGCGTTTTGTGTGGCGTCACCCGGGACACGGGGCCCAATGAAATGGTCCGCGCGGCCCTAGAAGCGGCGGCGTATCAAACGCAAGACTTAACCGCGGCCATGGCGGCCGATGGCCAATCGGTCGAGCGCATTCGAGTGGATGGCGGCATGGTCGTCAACGACTGGTTTTGTCAGCGCTTGGCTGACATCACCGGGGCCGAGATCGATCGTCCCGAGGTCACCGAAACCACCGCGTTGGGGGCTGCACTGTTGGCGGCGCTGGGTTCGGGACATTTTCAGACCCTGGCCCAGGCCTGCTCGGCCTGGAGTTTGCAGCGTCGCTTTGTGCCGGCCCTGGAAGAGTCCCAGCGCGCTCAATCGATCGAAGGTTGGCAATTGGCGGTCAAGCGCGCCCTGGTGCGCTAGTCGGGCTTAACCGAATCCACTTCTTTAAGCTTGAACAGG
>CALKMT010000035.1 GCA_938091715.1 uncultured Litorivicinus sp. | reverse complement strand
AAGGGGTGATCACACGCACGCGCGGTGGTGATTGGGTTTGAATATAGAGTGGAGTTTTCGGTATGTCCAGTGTTTGGGGCTTAGCTATTCGATGCGGATGACCTGCCCGTCACCGTCGTCGGTCAGCAAGTACAGCCGGCCCTGGGAATCCTCGGCCAGATCCCGGATGCGCCCGAACCGCCCGGCAAAGTGTCGACCCTCCTCTTGGGTGCCATCCGCCGAGACCTGGGCCACTAACTGATACTTCAGGGCACCGACCAAAAATTTGTCGGTCCACGCGGGAAATCGCGTGCCCTGATAGCGAAGCAAACCCGCCGGGGCAATCGAGGGTGTCCATTGCAGAGTGGGGTCGGCGTAGCCTGCTAGGGTTTCGTAATCGCTGATCCGAGTGCCCAATCCGTAGTTGCGGCCATAGGTGACCCGGGGCCAACCATGATTCTGTCCACCCAGAATGCGATTTAGCTCGTCACCGCCCTGGGGCCCGTGTTCGTGCGCCCACAACTGACCGTCTGGGTCCATCCACAAGCCCTGAACGTTGCGATGTCCTGTGGAGTACAACGCCGGATGGCCATCCATAATACCCGCAGGCTGACCGTCCAAGGTGAAGCGCAGAATCGCGCCGGCACTGTCCATGGGATCCTGGGCCCGGTCCGCATCGCCGCGGTCGCCGGTGGATAAGAAGACATACTCACCGTCGCTGACCAAACGTCCACCAAAGTGGCGGCCGCCCGAGGTCTTTCGCATGGCGTACAGGCGTTTGGCCTGTGTGAATTGATCGCCACGAATTAATCCGGTCCACAGCTCCAACCCCATGCCGCTCCAACCGCCGGCATTTAAGGCCATAAACACACGGCCAGTGCGGGCATAGTCCGGGGCCAACAGCAAATCAAAACGTCCACCTTGGCCCGAAGCCCGGGCGTCAGGCAGCCCGTCGATTGGGGTTAATTGCTGGCTGGCTAGATCCAGGCGCACCAGGCCGCCGTCGCGCTCAACCACATAGGCATAGTCGTCGGTCAGCTCGATCGACCAGGGATGATTCAGGCCGGTGGCGAGGGTTATGGCTTGTTGGGCCAGAGCAGGGAAACTGAGAAACAGCAATAACCAGCGCATCGGACTCGTCCATTGGGTGTTTATTCAACCATTGGGACGGCGGTGGGACTCTCAACCCCGGTCCAATACCCGATCGGCCAGCCCGGCGTTTAGCCACATGAACAAAAGGGCGACCCAGGCAGTCAAGGCCATGACCGCACCGCCCGTGACCCCGGCGCCGACCGCACAGCCCCCGGCCAGCATGCCACCAAAGCCCATTAAACAGGCACCGATCAGATAACGGCTAAGCCCGGTTTCCTGGGTAAAGGATTGCAGTTGGAACTGGCCAGTTAATACCGAGGCAATAAAACTGCCCGCAAAGACGCCAAGCACAATGCCGATGTCAAAGGACAGAGGGATGCGGGGCATATTAATGATGCCCATCAGGGTGTCGGCCGAGGGGCCGGTAAAGCTGACGCTTTTAAGCGGCACAATGTCAAAGCTCCAACTGGCATGCCAGGCCGTCAGGCCCCAGCCCAGGGCGACGGACAGTCCGACCAGAGCCGCGCCCAGGGAAAAGTACCCGCCGGCCCGGTGTTTGATGGCCAGATAAATTCCCAGCCCCAATAAAACCAGTCCCAGTGTGAGGGGGGCACCGCTGGGTAGCCAGGCGGCCAAGTCACGGCTAGCCGCGTCGATTAGCCACCAACTGCCGATTTCTTCCCGTACTGGACTGAGTCCGCCGCGCAAAGTGGCCTGGGAGACCAGGGTCACCACCAGTCCGGCCACCAGTGCCCGTTGATTGCCGGTCGCTGACAGAATCAACAAGCGACTGGCGCAACCCCGGGCCATGACCATGCCCCAGCCGAACAGGCTGCCACCGACGATCGCTCCGGACAGGCTGCCAGTGGTGGTCAATTGCCGGATGCTGCCGCCGTCCAGATGGCCGATGCTCATCAGCACTTGCGTGGCGATTAGGGCCAGGGAAAACGCCAGCAACCAAATCGCAAACTTTTCGCCGGGTTGTCCGCGCCAGAACTCTACACAGGCCGCGCGCAGGCAAAAGCGGCTTTGTTGTCCAAAGATGCCAAACAGCAAGCCAGTAGTGATGCCGATGAGTACCGAGACCTGTCCGGTATCGAGTGATTCAATCCATTCCATAGGGTTATAACGATATAACACTTTGTTTGGTGGCGATATCAGCGGGGGAGGTTTGTTTGATTTGGGTCAGTTAAGTCGGCCAGATTCCGAAATTTACGACTATACATTCCGAAATTTACGAGCCAGATTCCGAAATTTACGGAACAGATTCCGAAATTTACGATGGGCCATTAACCCACCCATAAAAAAGGCACCGTTTCCAGGTGCCTTTCGTAATCGTCGCGATCGCTTACAGCTGCTCTTCTAGAAACGCCGCCAGTTGCGATTTGTTCAGCGCGCCGACCTTGGTGGCCTTGGCTTCGCCGTTATCAAACAGCATCAGCGTGGGGATGCCACGTACGCCGTACTTTTCCGCGCTGCCACGGTTGGAGTCAACGTCGATCTTGGTGATCTGGACGCGGCCTTCGTATTCAGTCGATAGCTCTTCCAACACCGGTGCAATCATCTTGCAGGGGCCGCACCATTCCGCCCAGAAATCGACCAGTACCGGGCCGGTGGCGTTGATGACGTCGGCTTCAAAGCTGTCGTCCGTGATGTGTTTAATCAGTTCGCTCATGTTTCATCCTTTTCATTTGGGTGGCGAGTAGGTCAATGATCGGGGCAGGCAGGC
This sequence comes from uncultured Litorivicinus sp., assembly GCA_938091715.1. Classification (GTDB taxonomy): domain Bacteria; phylum Pseudomonadota; class Gammaproteobacteria; order Pseudomonadales; family Litorivicinaceae; genus Litorivicinus. Next base: position 1,210 of record CALKMT010000035.1, on the reverse strand, counting down.
CAAACCTCAACCGTTAAGTAAGCGTGCAGCGTCCAAGGCGTGATAGCTCAGGATCGCGTCGGCCCCGGCGCGCTTGAATGACATCAGGGTTTCCAGCATGACTCGGTCGCGATCAATCCAGCCGTTGGCGGCCGCCGCCTCGAGCATCGCGTACTCGCCGCTGACGTGATACGCGGTCACGGGGGCTTTCAGCTCGCTTTTTAAGCGATGAATCACATCCAGATAGGGCAGGCCTGGCTTGACCATTAGAAAGTCCGCCCCCTCGGCCAAGTCCAAGGCCGCCTCGTGCAGGGCCTCGTCGCTGTTGGCCGGATCCATCTGATAGGTTTTCTTGTCGGCTTTGCCCAGGTTGCCTGCGCTGCCCACCGCATCCCTGAACGGCCCGTAATAAGCGCTGGCGTACTTGGCCGCGTAACTCATGATGCAAGTGTGGATGTGACCGGCGGACTCCAAGGCGTCCCGGATCGCGGCGATGCGACCGTCCATCATGTCGCTGGGCCCGATAATGTCGACGCCCGCCGCGGCATGGGACAGGGATTGCTGGATCAGCACCTGGGTGGTTTCGTCGTTCAACACGTAACCCGCGTCGTCGATAATTCCGTCCTGGCCGTGGGTGGTAAAGGGGTCCAGCGCGGCATCGGACATCAAGCCAATCTCGGGCACGGCATCTTTGATCGCGCGCATGGTGCGCTGGGCCAGCCCATCTGGATTCCAGGCTTCGGCCGCATCCAGGGATTTGACTTCGCCGGGCGTGACCGGAAAGACCGCCATGGCACTGATGCCCTCGGCGGCGGCTTGGCGCGCCAGTTCAACCGCCAAATCAATGCTCAGGCGCTCAACACCGGGCATACTGGGCACTGGCGTGCGTTGCCCTGTGCCCTCTTGAACAAAGAAAGGCAGAATAAGATCGCCTGGCTCGAGAACGGATTCTCGCACCATGGAACGTAAAAAAGCGGTGCGGCGCAGGCGTCGCGGGCGTGTTCTGGGGAATTGGCGATCGGTCGAAAATGTCACGTCTAGTCCTCTTAGGCAGTGGCCCAAGGGTAACCACAGCGGAACGAAAGCCCAAGGCTTTGTTCCAACAGCGGTAATCAAGGAATTCGTATGACAAAAAAAATCGTCGTTGTCGCGCTGGCGGTCGCTGTGGTTGCGCTCTTTGTTGGGCTGGATCTGAGCCAGTACCTAACGCTGAACAGCCTAAAGGCCCAGC
>CALKMT010000034.1 GCA_938091715.1 uncultured Litorivicinus sp. | reverse complement strand
GGGTGGTTCATCGCGCGGCAAGTCCTTTGGCCCAGCGGGCGCCTTGGGTGTACAACACAGCGCCGGCAATCACCATGGGCACCGACAATAGCTGCCCCATGGTAACCCAATCCAAGGCCACGCTGCCCAGGTGCGCATCGGGCTCGCGGGCGAACTCGGCGATGAAACGCAACACCCCATAACCGATCAAAAACACCCCAGCGACTTGACCCGGCGCTCGGGTCGCCCGGGCAAAGGCCATGCAAAGTACAAACAGCAACAAGCCCTCGCCTGCGGCTTGATACAGCTGCGAGGGGTGACGCGCCAACTCGTCCACCTGCGGAAACACCATGCCCCAGGGCAGATCCGTCGGCCGGCCCCACAGCTCGCCACCAATAAAGTTACCCAGCCGGCCGAGCATCAACCCCAGAGGAATCGCCGGGGCCACCAGATCGCCCAGGCGAATCAATGACTCGTCATGTTTGCGGGCGAACCACACCAGCGCCAGGATCACCCCCAGCAAGCCGCCATGAAAGGACATGCCGCCGTCCCAAATCTGGACCACTTTCAGAGGCGACGCGATCCATCCGGACAGATCATAAAACAGCATGTAGCCCAAACGGCCACCCAGGATGACCCCCAGGGCCCCGGCATTGATTAAATCTCCGATCAAGGTCGGTTTAAGCGGCAAGTCCGAGCGTGCGGCACGCTTGGAAATAATGATCCCACACAGCAAGAAGGCCGCCAGGTACATCAAGCCATACCAATGGATCGCCACCGGCCCCAGCTGAATGGCCACCGGATCAATTTGCGGATACTGGATCATGCGCCAAACACCAACAACGTGCCGATACTGGACAGAAACAGGGCAAAGGCCCGTTTCAGCCAAACCGGATCCAAGCGCGAGGCCACCGCAGCGCCCACTTTAGCGGTCGGAATGCTGAGGGCAACGATCGCAGCAAAGGCCGGCAAGTACAGATAACCAAAGGTCCCCGGGGGCAACAAATCCGCATCCAAACCGGTCGCTGCATAACCCATGGCGCCCACCACGGCGATCGGCAAGCCCGATGCCGCGCTGGTGCCCACCGCGCGCTGGGTCGAGACGTTGTGAAAAATAAAGTACGGCACGGTCATGCCGCCGCCGCCAATGCCAAACAAGCTAGAAACCCAGCCAATGCCCAATCCCGATCCGGCCAGGGCCACTCGACCGGGCAAGACCCGGGCAGGCTTGGGCGTGCCGCCAAAGGCCAGTTGCAGGGCCATCAGGTAGTTAAACAGGCCAAAGGCCACCCGCAGCATGTCCCCGGTCACCATGTCTGCAGTGATCGCGCCCAGCAAGGCGCCGCCCACCAGTCCCACGCCGTAGCGCTTGAACAGATCCCAATCGACATTGCCCTTTTTATGATGGCTCAGGGTGCTAGAAATACTGGTCACCACGATGGTTGCCAGGGACGTGCCAATGGCCAGATGCACGCTGACCGCAGGGTCAATGCCCTTGATCGCAAACAGCGCCAGCAAGGCCGGCACCACCACCAGTCCGCCGCCAACACCAAACAGGCCTGCTGCGAAACCTGCAAAAATGCCGGTCAAGGCGTATAAAACAATGATCATGGAGTTTCCTTTACAAGCTGACGAGTTTACATGTGTTTGATCACCTTTAAATGGTCAACGAGCCCAGCACGACTTGAGCTGTGGGCCAACCGCGATGAGTTTTATGCCCGCCCCAGTGAGCCCGCGGCGTTGTGGCCCGGCGATCAGATCTGGGCCGGACGTGACCTGCAAGCCGGTGGCACCTGGCTGGCCTTGGCTCGGGGTGGCCGGATGGCGGCCTTGACCAACATTCGAGACCCCAGGGCGGCCACAGGCAACCGGACCCGCGGCGACTTGGTGCTGGGGTTTGTGCAATCGCAGTTGGCACCCGAGGACTATCTGGCCGGCATCGACCGGGCCCAGTTCGGTGGCTTTAATCTGTTGATGTTGGATCAGGATCGTCTGGTGTTTGCCGATTCCCGGGGGCAAACCCAAGCCCTAAACGACGGCGTTTACGGGCTGTCCAACGACTCCCTGAATACCCCCTGGCCAAAGACTCAGGCAGTGATGCAGGCCTGGCAAACCGATACCGTCGAGCAGGCCATGGGCAATCGGCAAACCTATCCTGACGAGCAACTACCCAACACCGGCGTGCCGCTGGAATGGGAGCGCCGGCTGTCCGCCGCCTTTATTGAATCCGAGGACTACGGCACCCGGGCTTTAACCTGGGTGCGCTATCAAGGTGGGAAATTCGAGGCCAGCGAAACCAGCTTTGGCCCGCTAACCGGCCGACGCGTCCTGACGGGCTTCTGAGGTCAGCCGCTCCAGCCGGGCCATGGATTTGGGCGCGATCAGCGGCGTCAGCTCACGAGACTCAAACTCGGTTTTCAATCGGGTGCGAATCACCTGGGCCGATTCCATGTTCAGGACCTCGGCCAAAATGCGCTGACAATCCTCGCGACTGAACTGCTGCAACACCCGTTTCGCTCGGGATAGCTGGGTCACGCTCATCGATAACGAGTCATAACCCATGGCCACCAACAGCGGCACGGCCAATGGGTCGCCGGCCAATTCACCACAAATTGAGACCGGCACCGTGGCACTTTTACTGGCCGCGGCGATCGCGGTCAGAGCACGCAAAACTGCAGGATGAAAGGGGTTATACAGCTGGGCGACCTGGGGATTGTCCCGGTCGACCGCCAGCAGGTATTGCGTCAAGTCGTTCGAGCCGACACTGACAAAATCCACCCGCCGGGCAATTTCCGGCATCTGATACAAGGTCGCGGGCACTTCGATCATGACCCCCACCTTGGGCATGTTGACCCGGTGATCCTCGGCGACCAACTCCTCCCAGGCTTTGCGGATCCGCCCGATGGCCTCGTCCAGCTCGTCAATGCTGGACACCATGGGCAGCAGGATCTGCAAATTATCCAGCCCCTCGGATGCTTTGATCATGGCCCGCAACTGCGCCATGAATAGCTCCGGGTGATCCAGGGAAATGCGAATGCCGCGCCAGCCCAGGAATGGGTTGGCCTCGGTAATGGGGAAGTAGGGCAGTGACTTGTCGCCGCCAATGTCCAGCGTGCGCATCGAAACCGGTTTGGGATAAAAAGCTTCCAATTGCTCGCGATAGGACTCGGCCTGAGCGGCTTCGGTGGGGAAGCTGGACTCCAACATGAAGGGGATCTCGGTGCGCGACAGACCGCAGCCCTCGGCCCGGGCGGCCAGGGTATCCAGGCCCTCGCCAGAACCCAGATTGACCAGCAAGGTCACCGGATAGCCATCCCGAGTGCGGGCCGGGGCATCGCCCAGCCGGTCCAGCTCACGGGAGATCTGCAAGTCCTCGCGATTAACCAACTTGTACGCAATTCGGGTCGGCCGGGAGGGGTTCAACACTGCCAGGCCGCGATAGCCATCCGCCACCACGTCCAGGCCATGAATCATGGCAGTCGGCAAATCCTTGACCCCGACCACGCAAGGCACCCCCATGGAGCGGGCAATGATCGCCACGTGAGAGCTGGCACTGCCCTTGACTGCGATTAGCCCCGCCAGGTTTTGCTGGGGGACGTCGCCCAAGACCGCCGGGGTTAATTCGTCTGCCACCAGCACCACACGCTCGGGCCAGTTGATCGCTGGGGCATCGGTTTTCATGGCCTGAATCAGGCGCCGAGCCAAATCTCGCACGTCCGTGCCGCGCTCACGCAGGTAGGGGTCGGACATGGAATCAAAGCGTTGACTGAGCTCCTCGGCGACCCGGGCAATCGCCCCGGGCGCGCCCTGGCCAGAGCGCACCCGACCCAAGATGGCGCCGGCTAGGCTGTCGTCATCCAGCATCCGGGCATAAGCCTCAAACAGGGTGCGCTCTTCGACCCGCAAGCGATCGGCGTAACGATCCGCCGTGCCCCCAAGGGAGGCCTTGACCTCGGCCAGGGCCTCTTTAAAGCGTTGTTCTTCAGCGCTCGGATCGTCGCTTTGGGTGTTGGCAATGGCTGATAGCTCGTGGCTCTCGACCACATGGGCCACCCCCATGCCGACCCCG
>CALKMT010000033.1 GCA_938091715.1 uncultured Litorivicinus sp. | reverse complement strand
TTCCCAACGTCCCGGATGCCTCGGTGCCCGAAGGCCGGGATGAGAACGACAACCAAGAGCTGCGTGTGGTCGGCCAACGTCCGCAATTTGATTTTGCGCCCCAGGATCACGTGGACCTGGCCGAGGCCATGGGGGGTGTGGACTTCGAGAAGGCTGTGGCGGTCTCGGGTTCGCGCTTTGCCATCCTCAGCGGTCAGATCGCGCGACTGCACCGCGCCCTGGCCCAATTCATGATCGATACGCACACCACTGAGCACGGCTATACCGAGGCCTATGTCCCGTACCTGGTGAAGTCCCAGGCCCTGATGGGCACCGGGCAGTTGCCCAAGTTCGAAGAAGACCTGTTCAAGACCAACAGCGATCACTATCTGATCCCGACCGCCGAGGTGCCCCTGACCAACCTGGTGCGCGACAGCATTACCGAACAATTGCCCCAGCAGTGGGTCGCTCATACGCCCTGCTTCCGCAGTGAAGCGGGCAGTTATGGTCGGGATACCCGTGGCATGTTCCGCCAGCACCAGTTCGACAAGGTTGAATTGGTGTGGTTGACCCGTCCCGAGCAAAGCTGGGATGCGCTAGAGCAACTGGTCGGCCACTCCGAGGCCATCCTGCAAAAGCTCGGTTTGCACTACCGGGTGGTCAACCTGTGCGGCGGTGATTTGGGCTTTGGCGCGGCCAAGACGTATGACATCGAGGTCTGGTTGCCCGGCCAGGATCAATTCCGGGAAATCAGCTCCTGCTCGAATACCTTGGATTTCCAGGCGCGCCGGATGCAGGCCCGAACCCGTAACGCCGAGGGCAAGCCCGAATACCTGCACAGCCTGAACGGCTCGGGTGTGGCGGTGGGCCGTTGCCTGATTGCAGTGATTGAAAACTACCAGCAAGCGGATGGCTCGATTGCCATTCCCGCGGTTCTGCAGCCGTACATGGGTGGGTTGACGCAAATCTCGTGATGGACGCCGTTTGGCTGGGCTTGGCCGCCTTTGCGGCCTCGACCATGACCGGTGTGTTTGGGGTCGGCGGTGGCGTGCTGTTGATTGTCTTGATGGCCCAGTTCATCCCGCCGGCGGTGCTGATTCCATTGCATGCGCTGGTTATGCTGTATTCCAACACTAACCGCGCCTATATCCAGCGCGCCCATGTGCGTTGGGACTATGTCAAACCTTTCCTGCTGGGTTCGCTGGTGGGGGTCGCGTTGGTCAGCCCGCTGGTCAGCTTTGTGCCGGAGTCGATCGGCCAAATAGCCCTGGGCGCCTTTGTCTTGGTCTCGACTTGGCGGCCGGAGTGGATGCAGTTAAGTCGCTGGACGCCGGTGTTTTCCGGCGGATTGACCAGCGGCCTGACCATGTTTTTGGGCGCTACCGGCCCCATGGTCATGTCGGTTCTGCCCCGGGGGGATTGGAACAAGCATCAGGTGGTCGGCACCCACGGCATGGCCATGACCTTTCAGCATGGCATCAAGGCGGTGGCCTTTTTGGTCATGGGGTTTGCTCTGGACGACTGGTGGCTGGCGTTGATCGCTATGTGCCTGGGCTCGAGCGCGGGCAATGTGCTGGGGGCCGCGCTGTTGGGCAAGGTGCCCGAGCTCGGGTTTAAACAGATTATTCGCTGGTTGTTGACGCTGCTGGCGCTTAGGTTGTTATGGCAATCCTTCGTCTCGCTCTAGCCTTTGCGGCTTTTATCTCTGTCGGGCTTCCTGATGCTCTATTGGGCGTTTCATGGCCGTTTGCCAGAGACTCCTTCGGCCAGTCCCTCGATGCTGCCGGGATTTTGGTGTTCGGTGCGACGGTGGGGTACTCACTTAGCGCGCTGGCGGCCGGTCGCCTGATTCCTATGTTAGGTCTGGGTGGATTGCTGACCCTTAGCACCTGTTTGACCAGCCTTGGGCTGGGTATTTATTTGCTGGAACCTAACTTTTGGGTGCTGGTGACTGTGGTCACCCTGGCTGCCGTTGGCGGCGGGTCGATTGATGTGGGTTTGAACCATTACGCTATGGACTATCACGGCTCGGCAGTGATGCAGTGGTTGCACGCCAGTTTCGGCGTCGGTGTAACGATTGGGCCTGCGTTAATGGTGTTGGCGATCGCCGGGCCAGGCGGTTGGCAATCTGGATACGCTTGGGTCGCCGCGGGGCTGGCCGCGCTGGCCTTGGTGTTCGCGCTGTCGTATCGAATTTGGCCGACCTTAGCAGACCATGCGCAGGCTTCCGGGGCGATAGGACCGATGCAAGCGTTGCGTAGCCCGCGGGTTTGGGGCGCGGTGTCGATGTTTGCCATTTATGTGGGGCTTGAGACCGCTATTGGTATTTGGGCATTTAGCGTCATGTTGGATCGCCAAGTATCCGCGGTCCAGGCAGGCGTCTGGGTCAGTGCTTATTGGGGCTCGTTCACCATCAGCCGAATCCTGGCCGGGATGATGGGGGATCGGGTCTCGCATTGGATGTGGTTGCGCCTCAGTTTAGTCGGTGCGGCATTGGCCAGCGCTATTTGGATGATAGGCAGCGGATGGATGGCGACTCTGCCTGTTGCCCTGATCGGCTTTGCGATGGGGCCTATTTACCCAGCGATGATGAGCGGCACCTCGGATCGTGTCAGTGCCGAACTCAAAGCTGCAGCAATTCCTTTGCAAGTGGGTCCGCCGATTCTGGTCGCAGGTTTAATTGTCTGGGCATTTGGGGTTGTTGGTGAGGGCTT
>CALKMT010000032.1 GCA_938091715.1 uncultured Litorivicinus sp. | reverse complement strand
CCTGAACATCGACCGAATTGTCGCCCTTGCAATTCTGGCCTTCTCGGTCGGTTATGGGTATTTGGCATGGATCCATCCGCTGCTGCCATTCGAGCAGCGGATGCCCTTCAAACCCAACACGCTGCCCCTAGGGTTGGCGGTGTTGGGCATTATTTTTTCGCTGGCCACTCTGGTCTTTGAGTCCCGGGACGATTTGCCCGAGGATGCCCAAGGGTGGCGAGCGTTTGATTGGACTCGCACGCTGGCACTGGTGGTTTTGATGGTGGCCTATGCCTTGCTGCTGCGACCGCTGGGTTATATCCCCTCGACCATCGCTTTTTTGGTCATCGGCGGTGTCGTGTTAGGCGAGCGAAAACTCTGGTTGTTGGGTCTGGTGGCCACGATTGTGGCGATTGGCACCTGGTACATCGTTCAACAAGGGCTGGGTATTTATTTGGTACCGCTGCCGGCTTTCCTGGGGCTTAACTAATGCTTGAAGGAATCCTGCTGGGCCTAAATGCGGCCATTTCTCCTTTTAATATTCTGATGGTGTTCCTGGGTTGTTTCCTGGGCACCTTTGTCGGCATGTTGCCGGGCTTGGGCCCGATGTCGATCATTGCCATCATGATCCCCGTTGCCATTCAACTGGGCGATCCAGCGTCGGCCTTGATTCTGCTGGCTGGGGTCTACTACGGGGCCATTTTTGGTGGCTCAACCTCGTCGATTTTGATTAACGCACCTGGGGTCGCGGGTACGGTGGCCAGCTCCTTTGATGGCTATCCCATGGCCCGGGCAGGCCAGGCCGGTAAGGCACTCACCATTGCGGCCTTGGCGTCGTTTTTGGGCGGCACCATTTCCGCGGTGCTGTTGATGGTATTCGCGCCCTTGCTGGCCTCGGTGGCCAAGCTGTTTTGGTCGGCTGAATACTTTGCCCTGATGGTCCTGGGCCTGACTGCCATTGCGGCATTTGCCGGCAAGGGCAAAGTCTTGAAGGCCATGTTGATGTCGATTCTGGGCATTATGCTGGCCACGGTGGGCGAGTCGGCGCTGCACAACGCCGCGCGCTTCACCCTGGGCATTATGGATTTACAGTCCGGTATCTATTTTGTGACTCTGGTGATGGGGTTATTTGCGCTGCCCGAGGCCCTGTTTTTGGTATTAAACAAGGCTCGCAGTGCTCAGCAACAGAACCAAAATGAAATCAAGAATCTGCGGATTTCGGCAGCCGAGGCCAAGAACCTAGCCCCGGTAGTGGGTCGTCAGTCGGTGCTGGGATTCTTGGTCGGCGTGTTGCCCGGGGCCGGCGCCACCATGGCCTCGTTTTTGGGCTATGCGGTCGAGCGCAACCTGGCGCCCAAAGACCAGCGAGACCAGTTTGGCAAGGGCGCCCAGCGTGGCCTGGCGGCACCTGAAGCGGCCAACAACGCGGCCTGCACCGGTTCCTTTGTGCCGATGCTAACCCTGGGTATCCCTGGGTCAGGCACCACCGCGATTCTGTTGGGGGCATTGGTCGCCCTGTCGGTGACGCCTGGTCCGCGGATGGTTGAAGAGCAACCCGAGGTGTTCTGGGCAGTAATCATCTCGATGTACATCGGCAACATCGTCCTGCTGGTGCTGAACCTGCCTTTGATTCCGTATATCGCCAAGCTGCTAACAGTACCGCGCAGCTACCTGATTCCCTTTGTCATGTTTTTTTCGTTGATCGGTGCCTATATCGGGCAGAACAACCCGACTGAGCTGTTGATCATGGTGGGGTTGGGCTTGTTTGCCACGGCGCTTAGGTTTGGTGGCTATCCGCTGCCGCCGCTGATCATTGGGTTTATTTTGGGTGGCATGCTAGAGGACAACCTGGGCCGGGCCATGCGCAAGGCCGGGGGCATGGAATTCCTGTGGGAGCGCCCGATGACCATGGCGATTCTAATCGTTGCCCTGGCGCTGTTTGTTTATCCCTTTGCGAAAGACCGTTGGTCGGCACGCTCGGCCGCCTAGGGCAACTCGCGGGGCTGACCATCGCAGGGGGACTGGCTCATTTATCAGGCTTTCCCCTGGGTTGGATGTTGGGTCCGGCGGCCTTGGGTCTGGTGTGTGCCTGTTTAGGGCGTCCCATTGGCAGTGATGGCCGTGTCGGGGATGTCGGTCGCGCTATTCTGGGGGCGGCGGTGGGCGGCACCCTGTCGGGGGGCCACTTCTTAGTATTTGTCGACGCACCGGCCCTGCTGTTGATTGTCCTGATCTATGTGTTGCTTAGCGGACTGGTGGGCAGTTGGTGGCTGCGCAGTCGATGCGGCTGGTCCCCAGCGACGGCCTGGTTTGCGGCCTTGCCTGGCGGGCTTAGTGAAATGGTCGAGTTGGCCAAGCAGCAGCCGGACGCCAAACCACACTGGGTGGCACTCAGTCACACCCTAAGAGTGTTTTGGTTGGTGCTGGGCGCCGCCACCCTGACCGCCCTGTTGAGTGATTTTCGTTTCAGTCCTGCGGCCTTTGGTACGGTCAGTGGTGCCTCGCTGGTACTGCTGGCTATCTCGGTTTTGCTGGGGCTGTGGGTGGGGCGTGTGCTGTCCTTGCCGGCGCCGTCGGTTATCGGGCCTTTGTGCGTGGCGGCAGTATTGGCACTCAGTTTGGAGCTGCGGGCCGTGCCTAACGAGGGCTTGGTGCTGTTTGCGCAATTCGCGATTGGGTGGAGCCTGGCCCACCGTTTTATGGGCTCCAGTGCAACCCAGGTTCGGCGTTGCGTTGTGCATGTGGCTGGATTGCTGGCGGCGTTGGTGCCGATCTGGTTGGCTGCGGTGGTTGCAGCGCAATGGGCAGCCGGGGGCACCTTTCAGGTCTGGACGCTGGGACTGGCGCCGGGCGGTCAGGCCGAAATGGCTTTGTTGGCCCTGTTGCTGGGGGCGGCACCTGCAGTGGTGGTGGCGTTGCACTTGGTGCGAGTGCTGATGATTACCGCCAGTGCAGGTTGGTTGTATCGGCGGTTTGGTTAGTTGGGAGTGGCGGGTCTTGATTGCCCATGCCCTAGTCTAAAAACATTCCAAACTGTTTGTGGCCATTTGGCCCTTCATTGCCGTGGCCTTGGGTGTTTTGCTAATAATAATTATGGTGCCTGAACTGACTGTCTGGCTGCCGTCGAGGTTGATGTAACGTGATTTTAGAAACACAACCGGCGCTTGATTGGAGCGTCGCCCAAACGATTAAAGCCGGAACGAGTAATGAACCTCTGGTGCCCGCGGTGGAGTGCGAGTACTGGTCGATCAAGCCAATGTACTTCCGGAACGGGTGGGTCGATGCGACGCCTGAAATCTGGTTGCGCGAGGGTGTAGTTGAGCGGCTGAAAGTCGCGGCGCACGCATTGCCGAAAGGGTGTCGTTTGGTCCTGCTGGACGGTTGGCGGCCAAAGACGTTGCAGCAATTCCTGTTCGATTCCTTTTTAGAAAACCTGCGCAAGGACCGGCCTGATCTGAGCGAGGCCGAAGTCGTCAATGAAACCTTGAATTTTGTCGCTCCCCCGTCTGAAGATCCGCAATGCCCCAGCCCCCACATCACGGGGGGCGCGATTGATTTGACCCTGGCCGATGACGCAGGCCGAATCTTTGATATGGGCAGTGACTTTGACGAAACGTCCGATCGCAGCTGGACCGCTGCCGATGTGCCAGCGACTGCAGCCGGACGGCGGCGAGTGCTGGTTGAGGCCATGTACCAGGCCGGGTTCACTAACCTGCCCAGCGAGTGGTGGCATTTTGACTACGGCAATTGGGTTTGGGCGTGGTACACCCAGCAGTCAGCGGCTATATACGGACCCGCACGTTTGCCGAGATAATGGGGCTGGGATGTTGTGTGATTTACCGGGGTACTGGTATCACTCAACCGCTAACCCACCACCGGCGGCTTGTCTTCCAACTGCTTGGGCTGACGCTCCCAGCGGCAGCGAATATCCACTTGTTGCCGGCCCTCCTCGTCGGATGCCTTGACGCGCAACTGCAACAAGCCCTCGGTGTTTAGCTGCAAGGTGCCCTTGTCGTCTGAAAACGACAAACTGCCCTCGGATATCGCCTGGGCGATAGCTTTCAGGACGTCCGCGACATCCTGACCTTCTAGCAGAGACTCGTGTTTAAAACTGGATTTTGACTTCATGCCAGGGCTCCGCAAATCTGTTTGAGGTGTTTCGGCGACAACCATTTGGCCTGGGGATAGTCGCAACTCAGCCCCAGCACTCCCCGTTTAGCTGCAATCAAAGTGGCGCCCATTCCGCGGCCTTCCAGTCCTTCCAGGGCTCGGGAATTACAGTCCAGGGTGATGTCGGCCTCGATGTGCAGCACACCGTGCTTGACCGCCAGCCGTTGGCCATGACTGCGACTGACGTGGCCCTGGACCAGCACCTGAATGCCGGCCTTGCGCATCCAACGCACCCCCAGATTGGTCAGTGGTAAATCCGCCGGGCGGTATTTGGTACGAAAGGTATTGGCCAGGGGGCTGTAGTAAAAACTGAACAGATCTTGATAGCGCAGGCTGCGGTGAAAGGCCTTGTTCGCGTGGTTGATGCCTTTTTTGTACACCAAGCGCGCCATGTCATCGTCCAAACCGGCGTGCAGAAACAAGAACGAACCCCGTTTGGCCATCAGCTCCATGCGCTCATAAAACCAGCGGAATTCGCCCTTTTTGTGCAGGAACAAGCGCTCGCACTGGCGCGCCGCCGCATACACCTGGCGAAGCGTCAGGCCGTGGTCATGGCAATGGCGTTCGAACTTGTCGACCTTGCTGCGCATTTTGCCCACTTCGCGCTCAATGCCCTCGACGGTCAGGTGACCGGCGGCAAAGAATTCAAACTCGTCGAACCATTCGTCGCTGGGAAACAGGGCCGCGCGGCACTTGGTTTCTGAGGGGACTTTTTTGTCCCAGCCTTTGCCGGCCAGATATTGATTAAAGACTTCCCGAAAGAGCGGGATCACTTTTTTGCCCATGCGGACAAACAGGTGCTGGCTGCCCACCGAGGTTTTTTGCTTGCGTGACAACAGGCCCATCAGCAAACGCAAGTCGTGGTTGCCTGCCAGCAGCGTAATGCGCGCTTTTTGCCGATACAGCTGGCCGATCTCGCGCAACAACGACAGGTTGCTAGGGCCCTTGTCCAGACAATCCCCGCCGATGATGATTTCCTGACGACGTCCTGCACGGGTCAGCTTCAGCCGGCCTTTTTTGTCGCAACTCACCGTGCCTGCGACAATTAAGGAATCGACAAACGCGTTTGCGTCGGCATGCGCGTCAGACACGAACACCACAGGGCGCTTGGGAAAACGGACCTTGGGCTGTTTTTTGGATTTCAGTGCCAGTGCCTGCAGCTCGGGATTGGCCGAGCCCGGCTCCATCGGCCAGGGAATGACGCCCTCAGGCTGGCGGGCCAACACGGTTCGGTGGGCTTTTTGAATCGCGATTTTAGGTAGCGGTGCCGACATGGTCAGTCCAAAGCCTCCCTGGCGTGTCGTGTTTTCCAATGGCCCCAGATTGGGGATCCATCGCCGTCTAAATCAAGTACCACCGGCTGGGCGTGGTGCATGCTAAGTCGAGCAATGTCATCAAAGGCCAACAGCCCTAAATGAAATGCTGCGTGGCGGATCGAGGCGCCATGCCCCACATACAGCGTCAGTTGATTCGGCTGAGCGGTGGCCAGCACATGATCCGCAACGCGCCGGCCGGCCTGCAGTAACGACTCGGCACCGACCACCGGCAGGCAGTAATGACTATCGGACTTCCAGTTTTCAGGCGGCGCTTGATGCCGCGGATCGACCGCCAGCACGGTTTCGATTTCATCGATGGACAGGTTGGCCAAGGCCCCCACGCTTCGCTCGCACAGCGCATCGATGGCGTGCATTTCCAGCTCAAGCGCCTCGGCGAAAACCGCTGCCGTCTGCCAGGCACGCAACAGTGGCGACACCTGCAGGGTAGGGGCCAGGATTTGATCGCTGTCCCGACACCAGTCTGTGAATGCTTTCGCCTGTCGATGCACTTCCTCGGTCCCCTGATCTGTCAGAGGAAAGGGCTGCAGGGCACTGGGGGTGTCAGGTTTTTGGTGGTATGCACCGTGGCGAATAAAGGCAATCCGGCGGCTCATTGGATCGCTCCCATCAATTCGGCCGCGCGGTGGAAATCAACTCGTCCGGTTACTCGGAACACCTGAACGCCGTCTAGCTGTGCCGCGTAGTGTGCATGGCTGGGGATGTTGCCCAGATCGGGAAAGTGGCCTTGGGCATCCTGATAAAACGGTCCGGCTTGCTTGCGCAGGCCTTCGATGGCGGTCGGCTCCACTGTTAAATCGATATGCTCGATGGCGGTGGGCGCGGCTGAATTTGGCTGCCAGTCCAGCATGAACAGCCGGGTCAAAGGACCCGTCAATGTTACTCGGCCTGCACCGTAAAACGCCCCAATCGGCACGTCGTACTTTTCTTCCCATCCACGCAGGGCATCGGGGCTTAATTGCGATAATTCGGCTTGCCGATCAGCTGGTAAAATCTGGCGCAGCCGGTCGGAATGCAACAGCGTGCCGGGATTGACCCGGGGCAGTTTAGGTACGCCCAGCACGTCACAGCCGGCACCGTTCTGCGTAAACAGAATGCGGTCATTGGACACAAACGCGGTTTCGGGATCTTCCAAACAACGCAGCATCAGGGTGGACTTGCCGCCGCCGGA
>CALKMT010000031.1 GCA_938091715.1 uncultured Litorivicinus sp. | reverse complement strand
CAACATCCGGATTGCCACGCCACCTTGGGATCGCGCGCGCAACGGTTGGATGCAGGTGAACCCTGGCATTTGTTCGTCGTTTGTGTTCGACCAAAAGCCAGGCGACAAAGTCACCATCTCCGGCCCTTACGGGGAATTCTTTATCAAGGAGACGGAAGCGGAAATGGTGTACATCGGCGGCGGTGCCGGCATGGCGCCCATGCGCTCGCACATCTTTGACCAGCTCAAGCGTTTGAACTCCAAGCGCAAGATCTCGTTCTGGTATGGCGCGCGCTCGTTGCGGGAAGTCTTCTACGATGACGAATACAACCTGTTGTCCAGCGAGAACGAAAACTTTGATTGGCATTTGGCCCTGTCAGACCCGCAACCCGAGGACAACTGGGACGGACTGACCGGCTTTATCCACAATGTGTTGTACGAGCAATACCTAAAGGACCACCCGGCCCCCGAGGACTGCGAGTACTACATGTGTGGACCGCCGATGATGAACGCAGCGGTTATCAAGCTGCTGGAAGACATGGGTGTCGAGCCTGAAAACATCCTGTTGGATGACTTTGGCGGCTAAGGCCACCCCTGACAACCGCCGGCTTTGCCCGGCGGTTTGTTTATTTGGCAACCACACGAGATCCGAATGAAAGCTTTGCTTAGTATATTGGCAGCCAGCGCGCTGTTGGTGGGATGCACAGGCGAGCCCAAGACACTGGTCAGCGAATTGACCGGTAAAACCATGGGCACCACCTGGAGCGTCAAGATCGCTCACCCCGAGAACTCTCCGGTTTCTGGCGCGGCTCAGGGGCAGATCGAGGCCCTGTTGGCCGAGGTCAACAATCAGATGTCGACCTGGCAAAAGGACAGCGAAATCAGTCTGTTCAACGGCCAGGCAGCGCCTTATACCGTCGAGGTCAGCCCACCCTTTGCCCGGATTACCCAGGCGGCACTGCGGATCAGCGAGCAAAGCGGCGGTAAATTTGACCCGACCATCGGGCCGGTGGTGAATCTGTGGGGATTTGGTCCGCCAAAAACCGAAGACCGCTTGCCCACCGATGCAGAAATCGAGGCCGCCCGCAGCCAGGTAGGCTGGGAAGCCATCCAAGTGCAGGGCACGGCATTGACCAAGCGCGCGGATCGTCGTTTGGACTTGTCCGCCATTGCCAAGGGCCATGGCGTCGATGTCATTGCGGATCACTTGGCCAGCATGGGCTATCCCAATCACCTGGTAGAAATTGGCGGCGAGATGCGCGCCGCAGGCAACAAGGGTGAGCAGGGTGCCTGGCGCGTGGCGATCGAAAAGCCGGTCGAGAACGATCGAGTGGTGCAACAGGTGATCGAGGTCAGCGGGGTGGGGATCGCCACCAGCGGTGACTATCGGAACTATCGCGAGATCGCCGGTCAAAAGTTCCACCACGCCATGGATCCTGATACCGGGCGTCCGGTCGAGCACGACCTGGGCAGCGTCACGGTGTTGCACCCCTCGGCGGCCATGGCCGACGGCTGGGCGACGACACTCTTGGTGATGGGCGCCCAGGCCGGCATGCAGTTGGCCGAATCCCAGGATCTGGCGGCGTACTTTATTTTGCGCGGGCCCCAGGGCTTGTCGACACAACACACCGCGGCCTTTGCGCCGTATTTGGAGGCAGCACAATGAGCACGATGTTTCTAGCATTCGGCCTGATGGCCATCATCATGTTGGGCATGGCCGTGGGCGTTATTTTTGGCCGCCAACCCATCTCGGGCTCCTGCGGCGGGGCCGCTCGTTTGGGGATCGGCGGGAAATGCTCGTTGTGCGGCGATGATCCGTCGCTGTGCGATTCCACCGAGGACTCCAAAAGTGTGGTTCCGGTCAAACGTAAAGCCAGTTTCACCGACGCCAGCCGTCACTAAGGAAAGTAATGTCAGGGTTTGATTTCGACGTATTAGTTATTGGCACCGGGCCTGCGGGCGAGGGTGCCGCCATGATGGCGACCAAGCACGGCAAGCGAGTGGCTATCATCGATGAGCGCTCAACCGTGGGGGGCAACTGCACCCACATGGGCACCATCCCCTCCAAGACCCTGCGTCACGCGGTCAAGCAGATCATGGATTACAACGACAATCCGATGTTCCGCGAGGTCAGCGAGCCCAAGTACTTTAAATACCCCAATGTGCTGGACGCGGCACGCCGGGTGATCGACAAGCAGGTCACCTTGCGGGCCAAGTTTTACTCGCGCAACCGAGTCAGCGTGATTCACGGACGGGCCGAGTTTCAGGACAAAAACACCCTGCGAGTGCACGACGAAAACGGGATGGAATTGGTCACCGCGGCCGAGATTGTCATCGCCACGGGCTCGCGGCCTTATCAGCCTGCGGATGTCGACTTTGATCACCCACGGATTTACAACAGCGACAGCATCCTGAGCATGTCCCACACGCCGCGCACCATGATCATTTATGGCGCCGGCGTGATCGGGTCTGAATACGCCTCGATCTTTAATGGCCTGGGGGTCAAGGTTGATTTGATCGATACCCGGGATCGGCTGCTTAGCTTTTTGGATGACGAGATTTCTGACGCCCTGTCCTATCACCTGCGTAACCGTGGCGTATTGATCCGCCACAACGAGGAGTACGACCGGGTCGAGGCCGACGATCGCCACGTCACCATGCACCTAAAAAGCGGCAAACGGGTCAAGGCGGATGCCGTGCTGTGGTGTAACGGCCGTACCGGCAACACCGACAGCCTAGCCTTGGAATCGATCGGCCTCGAGGCCAACCGCCGGGGCCAATTGGACGTCGACCAAAGCTATCGCACACCGGTTGACGGCGTGTTCGCCGTCGGTGATGTGATCGGTTGGCCAAGTTTAGCCAGTGCCAGCTATGACCAGGGGCGAAACGTGGCCTCGGCGCTGCTGGACCAGGACGACACACGCTTTGTCGACGAGGTGCCCACGGGCATTTACACCATTCCGGAAATCTCGTCTCTCGGCCTTAGCGAAAAAGAGCTGACCGAGAAAAAGATCCCCTACGAGGTCGGTCAAAGCTTTTTCAAAGACCTGGCCCGGGCCCAGATCACGGGCGAGGCGGTCGGCATGCTGAAAATCCTGTTCCATCGCGACACCCTGGAAATTCTGGGCATTCACTGTTTTGGTGACCAAGCCTCGGAAATCGTGCACATTGGCCAAGCCATCATGAAACAAACAGGCGAGGCCAACACCCTGAAGTATTTTGTGCACACCACCTTTAACTACCCGACCATGGCCGAAGCCTATCGTGTGGCGGCGCTGAACGGGTTAAACCGCTTGTTATGACCCCCTGGTCCCGTCGGTTCGCGCCGCAGCCAGGGAATATCTACACCCGCCAGTTTGAACGGGCGGCCCAAACGTCCGGGCCGCTGTCGGGCCTGAGCGTTGCGATCAAGGATCTGTACGACGTCCAGGGTCTGCCGCGCATTGCCAGTCAACTCAATAACCAAGCCTTGCCGCCGGCAGAGCGAAACGCCGATGCGGTTCAGCGTCTGATTGACGCCGGCGCCGATCTGAACGGCTACACCGTCAGCACCCAGTTGGCCTTTTCTGGCATTGGACAGAATCCTGACTATGGGATCACTCAGTCGCTTTGGGCGCCAGATGCCGAGCCTCGTATTGCTGGGGGCTCGACCCGGGGTGGGGCGTTGGCGGTCGCCGCAGGATTCGCCGATCTGGCCCTGGGCACCGACACCGGCGGCAGTTGCCGGATTCCGGCCGCCTGTAATGGCCTGTACGGCATCAAGTTCTCGGCCAGCCAGGTCTCGCTGCAAGGCTGCCAGCCCCTGGCGACGTCACTGGATTCGGCGGGCTTGATGTCAGCGGATTCGAACACCTTGCGCCGGGCCAGTCAGGCCATGCTAGGGGGCCCCGTGCCGCCGGTGCAGGGACCGCAATGCTTCGTGGTGCCAGCCTTTGCCCAGTTGGGAATCGACCCCATCGTGGCGGCGATGTTTGAGGACTTTTTGCAACGCCTTGAACAGGCGGGTCATCAGATCATCCACGACATTCAGCCCTCCGAGATCGCGTATCGCGAGGCCCTGGCCATGCCGCCGTTGGCAGGCATCGAGGCCTATCGACAGTTTAATGGCGCGCCCTTGCAGGCGGTCACGGATCCCCGAGTGGCTCAGCGGATTCAGGCCGGGGGCGAGCACGACGAGATGGCCATTGAACAGGTGTACGAGACGCGACAGCGTCTGCGTCAGGCGTATGCGCTTGAGCGGCAAGACCACTGGGTCTTGATGCCGACCCTACAGGACCTGCCTCCACGTCTGTCTCAGATTCAGGCCCCCGAGGATTTCGTGGCCTGGAACGCCCGCATGCTGCGTAACTCGGCGTACATTAACCTGGCCGATGGCTGCGCTATTTCAGCGCCGTTGTCGGCACAGATCCCGGTATCGGTGACCCTGGCTGGGGCTTTGGGACAGGATTTAGCCTTGTGGGGTCTGTTTGATCGGCTCAAGCCCGTAATCGACGGCCCAGCTCAGTAATACCCGCCTCATCTAGGTTGGCAAAGGCCAACCGCAGGGCCGCTTCTGCCGAGCCAAACACCGCCGCGGGCAGTGCCAGAATGCCGCGCTCTTTTATCCAGTATTCCGCCTCGGCAGTCGAGGATCGATCCCCGGGATAGCGCAACCAGGCAAAATACGCCCCGCTGGACGCCACCTGATAGCCCGCCAACCCCGCCAATTCATTCAGCATCAGACGCTCCCGGGCTTGAATTCGCTCGCGCCAGTCGGATAACCAGTCCCCGGCATGGCCGATGCCAGCCAAGGCCATAATTTGGCCAACTTTGGGGGCACAGATGGCCCAGCAATCGATGACTTTCTCGATCTGTTGAATCAGCGCCGGGGCGGCAATCACCGAGCCAACACGCTCACCGGCAATCGCATAGGCCTTGGAAAAGCTGTACAGGCGGATCAGGTGATCGCTTGCGATCGTGGTTGGCCGCTGGACCGCGTCGATGAAGTCGCGGTAGGTCTCGTCCAACACCAAAGCGCAGTCATGCTGCTCGGCCACCCGCAGCAGCCGGGCGATGTCATCCGCCGGGGTGACATAGCCCGTGGGATTGTTTGGGCTGACCAGCACGATGGCGCAGGTATCGGGTTGCAATAAATTCGGCAGGGCCTCCCAATCCAAGCCCATGTCCTCGCGGCAGGGCCATTCGATGACCTGAAACCCTTGCATGCTTAGGGTCATTTGGTGATTGAAGTAATACGGAGTGGGCACCAGCACAGACCGCCCCCGTTCGGCCAGGCATTGCAGGGTGGCCGCAAAGGCTTGGTTACAGCCTGCGGTGATGGCGACCTGATCGACGGGAACCCCTTCGGCCTCGGCGTGGGCGACCCGCAGCGCCTCAAAGCCGAGGGCCGGTGCATATTTATGGGTGGCTGGATCGCACAATGCCGCCACGCCTGCGTTGATCACCGGCTGGCAGGGGGGATACCCCGGGACCGCTTGGCTTAGGTCTAACAGGTCAATATGAGACGGACACTGCGCCCGCAGTGCGTTGGCTAGGCTAACGGGGGGTGGCATTACCCGGCGAATCTGTTGTGTAAGTTTCATACGTCTCTGCGACTAATTATTCGTTTATTGTGCTTGGCATGGCGCCGCTTTCGGCGCTAAATTCTGATTTTGGTCATGATGACCGTTAGCCGTACTGAGCTACAGGATTGTGTCAACTTGTGGGGAGTGATCACAACCCCCTGTAGGCCCAGGGAATCAGGGCATCATTTCAGACCACGTCTGCGTGCGGCGAGCCATATTCCTTCGGGAATGTGGCTTTTTTTTGCCTTTCGGTTCCAGTCTGGGACAATGGCCAGATGATTGAAACCAAATTGCGCGAATTACTCCAAACGCTGGAGCCTCAACGGCTCGAGATCTCAAACGATTCCCACTTGCACGGCAATCCGCCGGAATCGGGAACCCACTTCAAGGTTGTGATGGTGGCGGATTCCTTTGCCAGTTTGAGCAGGGTCAAACGTCATCAATTGGTGTATGCCAAATGCGCCGAATTGCTGCAAAACCCCATTCATGCCCTGGCCTTGCATCTGTATAGTCCCGACGAAACTCAAGGAATGACTGCCCAGCCCGGACCGGTGGCCTGTGGCGGTGGAGATGGACAACTGTCATGACGACTGCGCAATTTGACGTTGCAGCCCTGTATCGATTTGTAGACCTGGCCAATCCTGGCCGCCTGCGGGAGCCGCTGATTCAGTTGGCTGAACAACTGGATGTCTGTGGAACCCTGATCCTGGGCCACGAGGGCATTAACGGCACCATTGCCGGGCAGCGCTCGGATGTGGTCGCCTTGCTAAACAAACTCGGTGAGTGGGAGCCCTGCCTGGCCGGGCTGGCCCCAGCCTGGTCCCAGGGCACGGTCAAACCCTTTTTCCGCTTCAAGGTGAAAATCAAAAAAGAGATTGTCACCTTGGACGTCGAGGGCGCCCATCCAGATCGCTCGGTTGGCGTGTATTGCGACCCCGAACAGTGGGATCAGGTGCTGTCAGACCCCGAAACCCTGATCATCGACACCCGCAACGATTACGAATTTCAGGTCGGGACCTTCAAGGGGGCCATTAACCCTCAGACCTCGGGCTTTCGCGAGTTCCCCCAATGGGTGGACAAGCACCTGGATCCGACCAAGCACAAAAAAGTCGCCATGTTCTGTACCGGCGGGATCCGCTGTGAAAAGGGCACCAGCATGATGCTGAACAAGGGCTTTCCCGAGGTGTACCACCTAAAGGGCGGCATCCTGGGCTATTTACAGCAGCGCGATCAGGACAACAGCCTGTGGCAGGGCGAGTGTTACGTGTTTGACCAACGGGTGTCGTTGCGTCACCGCCTTGAGCAAGGAACTTTCTCGAACTGTGGCGGCTGCCGTATGCCCCTGTCCGAGGTTGATCGCGAGCACCCGGAGTATCAAAAGGGCATTCAGTGCGGTAACTGTGCGCACCTGTACTCCGAAGAAGACCGCCGTCGCTTTGGCGAGCGGGTAAAACAGCAGCGCCTGGCCCGGGAGCGTGGCGAGGACCACCTAGGCTTGTCGGCCAAGACCCTGCTGGAGAAACGCCGCAATGCCCGAGCGGAGCGCCAGGCCCGAAGTCAGGCCCAGCAACAAGCGCAACAGAATCAATAGTGCGGGGGGCGTTCGTCCCCGGTGTTGATCCCCTCGTCACCGTCGCGCACCAGCTTGGCCAGATCTTTGTAGGCCAATTCCAGGATGCGGATGCGCTCGTTCTGGTCGCTGACCATGCGGTTTAGGCCCTCGATCAGGTCGTCTTGAAACGCCAGGCGACTTTCTAATTCATCAATTCTTTCTTTTATGTTTTCCGTCATTGCCTTGATTCCGTTACACTTTTGCCGTCACCAACATAAGGTAATTTTTTGCTATGAAAAGTAATGCTCGCGCCGCGGTTTTGGCGCTTCTCGGTACCGCTGTACTCGCGCTGGTAAACGTCGGTTCTCAATCCCTAGATAACTCCTCGCTGGCACTGACCATTGTCTCGATCAGTGCATTTTTGGTGCTGTTGGTCGCGATTTATTCCGATCGCAACCTGAAACGCGCCCGTCGTGTGGTGCCCTCGGGCCCGCGTCTGTCTGGCACGATCAAGTGGTTTAATGTCTCAAAGGGTTATGGTTTTGTGACCCAAGAAGGCGGTGAAGACGTCTTTGTTCATTACCGCAGCCTGCGCAACCAAGACCGCTACGCCATCAAAGAGGGCATGGCGGTGACCTTTGTCATGGGTCGCTCGGGCAAAGGGCCCCAGGCCGAGGACGTCGCTCAGTCCTGACGGCCGATTCGCAACAACCGGCTGAGCAGTAACCGCAACCAGCCGGTGATGCCCACCGTGGCGCCCACAAAGGCGCCATAGGTGGCCCATCGAATGCCCTGCCACCAGCCACTGTCAGTCTCGGCAAACATCAGCACCATCCCCAAGTACACCACGCTGGGCACAAAGGCCATGGCGCCGAGCATAATCCAGCGCAAGCCCCGAGTTTCGTCTAACCAGCGCTGACTTAACCGCACATGCGTTCCAGAATCCGCGCGTACACGCGACTTAGATCCGCCAAGTCCTGCGTGCTGACGCACTCATTGACCTGGTGAATGGTGGCGTTAATCGGCCCCAATTCGACCACATCGGTGCCGGTGGGGGCGATAAAACGCCCATCGGACGTGCCGCCGCCGGTATTGATGTCCGGGGTTACGCCTAAAATATCCTGACAGGCGAGGCCCAGGGCCTCAGATAAGGGACCGCCTGCGGTCAAAAAGGCATGCCCCGATAGGTTCCACTCGAAATCCAGGTGCGCCGGACAATCGGCGAAACAGGCCTCAGCCTTGGCTTGCAAGCCCTCGGGTGTTTGCTCGGTATTAAAGCGGAAGTTAAACAGCATCGTCGCCACGCCGGGAATCACATTGGTGGCGCCGGTGCCCGAATTCAGATTGCTGATTTGCAAGGTCGTGGCGGGAAAGTGCCCGTTGCCCTGATCCCACTCGGTGGCGGACAACCGGGTCAGACCGGGCACCACCGCATGGATTGGGTTCAACGCCAGGTGCGGGTAGGCCACATGGCCTTGGCGGCCACGTACGGTCAGTTTGCAATTCAACGAGCCCCGGCGGCCGCGTCGGGCCACGTCACCCAACTGATCTTTGCTCGATGGCTCGCCCACCAGGCACCAGGTAATTTTTTCCTGGCGCGCCTCTAGGACGGCCATGCAGTGCTTGGTGCCGTGGGTGGCCGGGCCTTCCTCGTCCGAGGTCAGCAAAAATGCCAGGTCAAAGGGCGGCGCTGGGTGCTCGGCCAAAAAGGCTTCGCAAGCCGTGACCATGGCGGCCAAGGAGCCCTTCATGTCCGCCGCGCCACGCCCGTGCAGCATCCCGTCCTCGATGACCCCGTCAAAAGGCGGGTGGGTCCAGTGCTCCAGCGGCCCAGGGGGCACCACATCGGTGTGCCCAGCAAAGGCAAAGACCGGCTGGCCCTGTCCTCGACGGGCCCACAGGTTGCAGGTGTCACCGGCGTCCATGCGCTCCAGCACAAAGCCGAGTTTCTCCAAGCGCTCGCCAATAACGCCCAGGCAGCCAGCGTCCTCGGGGGTCACCGAGGGTTTCTGGATCAGGTTCTGGGCCAGTTGAACGGTCGGGTTCATCAGTTGTGACTGTGCAGGGCCGGGTTCAACTCGATCGCCCGGGCGTTGGCCAAGCATTCGACCGTGCCGGTCATGGAATTGCGGCGGAACAATAAATCGCTGACGCCGGCCAAATCCCTAGCCTTGACTTCCTTCAGGGTGTTGCCGTTTTCATCCAACACGCGGACCTTGCTGCCCGCGGTCAGGTACAAGCCGGATTCCACCGTACAACGATCCCCCAGCGGAATGCCCAAACCGGAGTTGGCGCCTAGCAGGCACTGATCGCCAACGCTGATGACGATGCTGTTGCCGCCGGACAGGGTGCCCATGGTCGAGCAACCGCCGCCCAAGTCCGAGCCTTCGCCGACCATGACGCCTGCGCTGATGCGGCCTTCGACCATGCTGACTCCGGTGGTGCCGGCGTTAAAGTTAACAAAGCCCTCGTGCATGACCGTGGTGCCGTCACCCAAATGCGCGCCCAGGCGAACCCGGCTGGCGTCGCCGATACGAATGCCTGCGGGCACGGCGTAATCGGCCATGCGGGGGAATTTGTCGACACTGTTAACGGTCAGGGCGCGGCCCTCGGCTCGGGCCTGAATTTGACGCTCGGTTAACTCGTCCAGGGCAATGGCCCCTTCGCTGGTCCAGGCCACGTTGGGCAGCTGTGCGAACAGGCCAGTCAGGTTCAATTCATGGGGTTTGGCCTGGCGCGTGCTGATCAGGGTCAGTTTCAGGTACACCTCGGCGGTCGAGCTGGGCTCAGCATCGCTGTCCAGCGCCGTGACAAAGGCCTTGTCGCCCAGGGCCTGGACCGCTGCGGCCATTTTGCTTTCGCCCGCATCGGTCAGGCGTTGTGCGCAGCCGGCGTCGATCGCCACCTCGGCACCCGCAGGCTCGCCGACCAGCAAGGCATCGACCAGCGCCTGGCTGGGATTGCGTGTGGGATAGGGGAAGTAAGCCTCGAGTAGTTGACCCTGTGCGTCTCGAGTGCCGGTGCCTAGTGCAATTGCGAACATGTGTTGCCCTTATTTCTGTGTCGTTGAGTTACAAGCCCAGGGCTTGCCAATCGTCGGCATTAAAACCGTTAGTAATAAATTCGTCGTGCACCACCAACGGCCGTTTCAGTACCGTGGGGTGTTGCAACGCCGCCGAGAAGTCATCCCCGGCGCGCAGTTGTTGTTTCTCTAGGTCGTTCAAACCGCGCCAAGTCGGCGAGCGCATGTTAAAGGTCTTCTCGCCGAGGGCGGCATAGGCGGCCTGGACGACCTGCGTCTCGAGCCCGTCCTTGCGCACGTCATGAAAGTCATAGGCCATATTCCGGGCCTCCAAAAATTTACGGGCGCGGGCGACGGTGTCGCAGTTGGGGATTCCGTACAGAATCATTGCTGGCTCCATTCATTCAATGCATCGCGCAAGCGCTCGATGGCCTCGCGGGTGGTGTCCAGCGAGCTGACCAGGGCAGCCCGAATGCGACCGGCACCGGGGTTATAGCCCGCCACCTCCCGGCCCAGATACCGCCCTGGCAATACCCGTAGATTGTAACGATCTAACAGGTAACGGACAAAGCCCTCGTCGTCCCCGCCGGGCACCTGAATCCACAGATAGAAACCGCCGGCTGGGGGCTCTTCGGGCACATAGTCAGCCAGCAGTTCCTGGGCCATTGCATACTTTTCGCGGTACTGATCGCGGTTGTCCAACACGTGGGCCTCGTCATTCCACGCGGCGATGCTGGCGGCCTGATGGTGCCCGGGCATGGCGCAACCATGGTAGGTGCGATATTTGGCAAAACGCGTCATCAAGTCCCGGTGGCCAATCATGTAGCCGCTACGTAAACCCGGCAGGTTGCTGCGTTTGGACAGGCTGCCCACGGCAATGCAGTGATCTAGCGCGTCATTGCCCATGGCGCTGGCAGCCTGCAACAGGCCCGGCGGCGGGTTCTGCTCGTCGCGATAGATCTCGCTGTAGCACTCATCCGAAATCAGCAAGAAATCGTGGGTTTGCGCCGCCCGAATCCAGGATTGCAGCTCCTGCATCGACAACACGCGCCCAGAGGGGTTGCCGGGGGTGCACAAAAAAACCGCAGCGACCTGGCTGAAATCCTCGACGTCCTCTGGCGTCGGGGCAAAATCGTTGTGCCCATCGGCGTTCAGGTAGTGCGGCTCGGCACCGGCCATCAGGGCTGCCCCTTCGTAAATCTGATAGAAGGGATTGGGCATTAAAATGCGTTTGCCGCTGGGCACCAGGGCCTGG
>CALKMT010000030.1 GCA_938091715.1 uncultured Litorivicinus sp. | reverse complement strand
CACTTGGAAGACAATATTGAAGACTTTGAGCCGCGCCCTATTCGCTTCTAGCCTGTTACTGCTAAGCGCCCTTTCCCATGCTCAGTTGATCGACCGGGTTATGGCCATCGTCGAGCAGGCCCCAGTTCTGGCCTCGGACGTAGACAATCGACTGCGCCTGTTGACCTTGCAAAGCGATGCCCGGGGCCGGGAATTCCCCACCATCACCCAGTCCTTGCGGGATCGTGTCCTTGAACGGCTGATTGAAGAGCGCGCCCTGCGCAACGAGGCCGTCCGCCAAGGCTTTTCGGTGTCCGATGAGCAGGTCAACGCGGCCCTAAACAATTTAGCCCGCAGCATCAATATTCAGGGCGGTGTCCCTGAGCTGGCTGCCCGAGCGGCCGCCTATGACCTGCCCTTTGACCGCCTGCGTGCCGATACTGAAACCGAGTTATTGATCAATGCCGCGCGCCGACGCGCCGTGCAAAACGCGATTACCGTCAGCGATCAAGAAGCCCGCGCACTGATCGAACGAGAGGGCCTGAACCTGGGGCAAGTCCGGCTGCGACAGTTATTTATCCAACTGCCCCAAGCACCGACCCCCGCCCAGGTATCCAGCGCCGAGCAGAAAATCGTGCAATTAAAGAACGCCTTGGATCAGGGCGCAGACTTTGAAACGCTGGCGCGAGAAACCAGCGAGGGACCCGAGGCGATCAACGGCGGAGACCTGGGTTGGCGCGAGATTTCATCCTTAAACGAAAGCTATCGCGCTGCCTTGGCTGCCACTGACTTGCGGGCCACCACCGCCCCCTTTCGCACCCGAGCCGGCTTACATATCTTGCGTCTGGAGGGCAAACGGACCAGTGACACGTCACTAATCGAAGAAGTCCGTACCCGCCATATTTTAATGCGGCCCAACGCGGTTCGAGATTTAACCGAAACGCGCAACGAGCTGGCCCGCCTGGCAACCCAATTGGCCAACGGCGCAGATTTCGCTGAGTTGGCACAAACTCATTCCGAAGATCCCGTTAGCGCGTCTCGCGGGGGCGAATTGGGCTGGGCACAGCCGAGCACCTACGTACCAGAATTTGCCCAAGCGGTGGCTCAACTGCGCCCCGGCAGCACCAGCGATTTGGTGCAAACCCAATTTGGTTGGCACTTGATTCAACTGATTGATCGACGAGAAGTCGAAAGCGCCAACCTGGATCAACTGGAACAAGCCAAGACCATCATTTTACAGCGCCAGTCCGACGAGGTCGCCGCTGCCTGGAGCCGCCGAATATTGGCCAACGCATTTATCGAACGGCTGTAAACGATGGACCACAAAGCGCGCAAACGGTTTGGGCAAAACTTCCTGACCGATGAAGGGATTATCAACCAAATCGTCAGCGCAATCGGCCCGCGGCCCGATCAGCATCTGATTGAAATTGGTCCAGGACTGGGGGCGCTAACCCAACGTCTAGTCGGCCTTAGCAAACTGACCTTAATCGAACTGGATCGAGACCTGGCGGCTCGTCTGCGCAGTGGTTTGGCCACACAGGATGGAGTCAATCTGGTTGAAGGTGATGCCCTGACGGTCGATCTGGATCAATTCGAGTCCCCCGTTCGCCTGGTCGGCAACCTGCCCTACAACGTCGGCACGCAACTGGTGATTCGTTTCTTGCAGTGGGGCGGCGCCCAGGACATGACCTTTATGCTCCAAAAAGAGGTGGTCCAGCGGCTGTGTGCCCAAGTGGGGGACAAACACTATGGCCGTTTGGCAATCCTGCGGGCCTGTTACGCCGATGCCGAGCACCTGTTTGACGTGCCGCCCACCGCCTTTGAACCTGCTCCCAAGGTCGACAGCGGCATCCTACGATTGACGCCGCTGAAAACACCCAGCGTTAAAATCAACGACTTGGATTGGCTGGAAAAGGTCACCGCAGCAGCCTTTGGCCAGCGCCGGAAAACCCTGCGCAACAGCCTGTCAGCATTGATTTCTGAAACCGACCTTATCGGACTGGGCATCGATCCCAAAATGCGCGCCGAGAACCTATCCCCACAGGCTTTTGCCGACATAGCCAATGTACTGGAGCAGCACCATGGATCTTCGTTATCTGATTGATGTTCGCGTCAAACCTAGCTATCAGGGGCAACAAGAGGGCGACTATGCCTTTGCCTATTCGGTCGAAATCGAAAACCAGGGCAGCTTTACCGCCCGACTGATCAGCCGCCATTGGTTGATCACCGACGGCAACGGCAACACCGAAGAGGTCAAAGGCCCGGGTGTGGTGGGGGAGCACCCCATCATCGTGCCTGGGGACTGCTTTCGCTACACCAGCGGTGCGTTGCTAAAGACCCCCGTGGGCAGCATGCGAGGGCAATACGAGATGGAGGCCGATGACGGTCATCGATTTATGGCGCAGATCCGCCCATTCACGCTGGCCGTCCCCGGCTCACTGAACTAGATGGCACGCTGGGCAATTGGTGACGTTCAAGGCTGCTTTCACAGCCTGATGGCACTGATGGACCGCATCGGGTATCGCCCTGAGCGCGATGAGCTTTGGTTCGCCGGGGACTTGGTCAACCGCGGACAAGGCTCCGTTGAGTGCCTGGATTGGCTGCGCCAGCACCCCATCCGGGCGGTGTTAGGCAACCATGACCTGCATGCCATCGCGGTATTACTCGGCCTGGCCAGGCCGAAACGATCGGACACCCTGGACGGTCTGTTAGGGCATCCCAACGCATCCGAGCTATTGGATTGGTTGCTGGCGCTGCCGATGACTCAAGACGATGACCACTGGATGAGCCACGCCGGGCTTTACCCCGAGTGGACCGCCGAGCAGGCATCGACCTTGGCACAGGAAACCTGTCAGGCATGGCTGGCCGCGCCTGAAGCCTTTTTTTCCACGATGTACGGCAACCATCCAGATCGCTGGGACGAGGCATTGAATGGCCAGGATCGACACCGTTTTGTTGTTAACGCCCTGACTCGAATGCGGTTTTTGAATCCGGATCACTCGCTGAACATGACCAGCAAGGGATCCCCATTGGATTCACCGGATCTGCTGCCTTGGTTCCTGCGCACCAGGCCCGAAAAACCCATTCTGTTTGGCCATTGGGCCGCCTTACCCGACCGGGAGCCCGCCGCACAGGTTATTGCCCTGGACAGCGGGTGTGTTTGGGGCCAACACTTAAGCGCCTATAACCTGGACACGCACCAATGGGTGCAACAGCCCGCCGACCCAAAGGACCTTGCCCATGTTTAAACACCTATCCGTCAATGAACTGGTCCAACTCAAGGCCCGCGTGTTGGATATCCGGGACGGCCAGAGCTATTCCAGCGGTCATATCCCCGACGCTCAGTGGGTAAATAACGAGAATGCCGCCCAGGTATTTGGCGGCTTGGACAAAAACGAAGCCATCGTGGTGTGTTGTTACCACGGCAACTCCAGCCAATCCGCCGCTGCGTATTTGGTCGAACAAGGGTTTGTCGAGGTGTATTCGTTGGACGGCGGGTTTGAGCACTGGCGCCAGACCTTCCCCGAGCAGATTTCAACGAGCCAGGGCTAGATCCCCAGGTTGTAGGTTCAGCACCTCGGCGTTATCGGACAACGAGGCCAGACTGCGTTCGGGCAGCACCTGCACAATGGTTAGCTTGGCATCAATGGCCCGAGACGAATAACCGTACTGACCACCAAATTCGAAGGCCTTGACCAACTCGACGTCCAACACATCCCCTGCCTGAATACCCAGATCCGCTCCCGCTTGGATCTCGACTTCCTTGCCACGGGCACGAATGATCGGCACCGAGACAGGCTGGCACGCCAGCTGAGTCGCTAGAACCCGAGAAAACTCGGTCAAATCCAATTGGGCATGGGGACCAAAGGCGAATCCACCTTGGCCTGCGCGCTTGGGCATGTCCGCGGACACAGGAATTCGCTCCTGACTGACCAGGGTTCCCCTGCGCAAGTCGTAAACCTCGAGTATCAACGGCAGGCTGACCGCCTCCTGGGCGCGCATCTGACGCTTTAACCACCGTTGCCCGCGATCGACCCAGGTGGCACGGTTGCTCTGCAACGAGAGCGGCGCATCAAAGCGTGGTAACAGCAGATACTGGGCCACCTCGCGCTGGCCGACGGCCCTAACTGCCGCCCGCTGTGCGCCAGAGGACAGGCCGGCGACGCTAAGCCCGTTCATGTACTTCAAATCAAAACCGGTGTTGCGCGCCAGAACGGCCATCAAAAAGTCGTCAAATACTTGATCCATCCGGCGCCAGGCCACCGGGATGGGCCCGACTAACTGAGTCGGCATGACCACCAGACGGTGGCGATACTGACTGTCAGGCTGGGCACATTGGGCGGCAGCAGGCCAGCCCGAGCCGTAACTCCACCAGGGTAGACACACCAATAAGATCAATAGTCGTTTCATGCCCCCTATATCGGACAGCGCCGCAGTAGCTTGAGCAGATCCGGCAGCATGTCCCGTCCTAGGTAAGCATGGCGCCACTCGGCCTCTTTTAGGTGCAGGTAAAAAGTGCGCATCGGCCAGCCACATAGGGCATTGCGCCGCGACAGCAGGGTCTGTCGAAACTGCTCCAATGACAGCGGATGACTGGGATCGGTTGAAATGCGATTAATTGGCACTGGCATTCGATAAATACGACCCGTGTCCAGATCCATCAGCCCTTCATACCCCCAAGCATGACGGTCGCGATCGTAAATTCGCTGGCGATACAACACGCGAAAAGCCTCTAACGATCGATCCGCGGGGACCCACTCGCAGATTAACTGCTGGCCGATACAGCGGATCCCCACCAGCCGAGGGTAGGTTTCACCAGGTTCTGGCCGCCGACCTCGAACACGGCGCTCGTCAGGCTCGATGCTCAAGGCCTTGAGGGGATTAAATTGCTCACGTTCTGCAGCCATGCGCCGTCGAACACGATTCCAGATTTGGTTCACTGACCGGGTGCTGACCCCGATCCGAAGCGATGCAGACAGGGCGGATTCACCGCAGGCAAAGGCCTGAATTAACTGCACGAAGGTGTCCCGGGTTAAGCGCGCGCGTTGGCAGTAGGGGTTGGATAGTTGAGTATTCATTCGGCTCTCCTTGTAAACTGGAGTTAGCTTCAAGGGGTGCGGATCCTGCGCCCGCCGATAAGAGGAAATGCTGTGTCAGATTTGTCTGACGATCCCGTCATCCAAGGCCTCGAGGTGTATCTCGTGGGGGGAGCGGTACGCGACGAATTGCTGGGGCGGCCGGTTGCGGATCGTGATTGGGTTGTGGTGGGCGCCACCCCAGAACAGATGACTCAACGCGGGTTTCGTCCGGTCGGCGCCGACTTTCCGGTGTTTTTGCACCCAGACAGCCACGAAGAATACGCTCTGGCCCGGACAGAGCGAAAAACTCGCGCCGGGCACCAGGGGTTTGAATTTTATGCCGCGCCCGAGGTCACCCTGGAGCAGGATTTAGTGCGCCGGGACTTTACGATCAATGCCATGGCGCGCAGCCCCGAGGGACAAATCATTGACCCCTTCCAGGGACAACAACACCTACGCCAGGGCGTACTCGAGCCTGTCAGCCAAGCGTTTACCGAGGACCCACTCAGGGTCGTGCGGGCCGCGCGATTCTTGGCCCAAATTCCTGAACTCCATGAATCAGAGCACTTTCATCAGTACCTGCCGGGCATGCGAGATGAGCTGGCCACCCTGTCGGTCGAACGATTGTGGCAAGAGGCCTACAAGGCGTTTAGCGGCCAGCCAGGACGTTTCTTTCAAGCCCTTGCGCGCTGGGATTGTTGGCAGGCGCTGAATCTTGAGCCGCCGCAGATGACACAAATCACGCCCGGTAACAGTCCAGAAAACGCACTGGCGCAGTGGCTTTGGCAGACCCGCTTTGACGCCCAGGACTGGTTAACCCAATGGCGTGCGCCGAAGCGCTGGCAGGCGTTGCACCAGGATCTGGCGAATTGGGACGGGGCAATGGCATTTGCCTGCCTAAAGCGCGCCGGTGCGTTGAAAAACACCCCCCGCTCGCAGCGCTTATTGAGCGCCTTGATGGCAGCGCAGGCGATCGACGAGCATGCCACCCGACGGGCCCTGGCGGCGGCCATGGGTGTACGGCGCGAGGACGTTGATCCGAACCTAACTGGGCCTGCGCTGGGTCAGGCCTTGAAGCGGCTGCAACAGGATGCGTTTGAGCGGGCCTTTGGGCCTGGGCTATAGCGTGCGGTGAATTCGCACCGCCAGAGAGTCCGTACCACGAACCGCATCTGGCTTGTGCAGGGTCAGGGTTAACCAGGGCATGGCAAAGGTGCGCAGCAAGTCCTCTGCCACCGCTTCGGCCAGTGTTTCGATCAATTCTGGCTGCAGACTCGAAATGGTCGCGCGAACTCGCTGACTGACCGCGTCATAGTTCAGGGCCCGGCTCAAATCGTCCTGCTGGCCCGCGGGGCGATTGTCCCAACCCATTTCTAAATCGACCCGCAACGGACGAGGAGCGATCCGCTCGAACTCATAAACGCCCACCACGGTCTCGCACTGCAAGCCGGTGATAATGACACTATCCGACACGGGGCAACTCCTCTAATGGCCAACGGGGTCTGGCCCTGCTGCCTGTGCTGTCTTGCTGCCCCGCCGCTAGGCGAATCGCACCGGCATAGGCAATCATGGCGCCATTATCGGTGCAGTAGGCCATCGGCGGATAGGACAACTCGGCGTCCAGATCGGCCAAACGCCTGCGCAAGGTTTGGTTGGCTGCGACACCGCCTGCCAACACTAGGCGTTTTAAGCCGGTCTCTTGCAAGGCTCGTTTGCACTTAATGAACAAGGTTTCTGCCACGGTATGCTCAAACGAGGCGGCCAGATCTGCTGCATCTTGGCCGCGCACCGCGCCATCCACTGCGATTGCCTTGGCTTGAACCAGCGCTTGGGTTTTTAAGCCGCTAAAACTTAAATCCACGCCTGGGCGATCCACCATCGGCCGGGTAAACCCAAACCGCTTGGGATCCCCTGACTCGGCCAGTTTGGCCAGGTGCGGGCCGCCGGGATAAGGCAAATCCAATAACTTGGCGACCTTGTCGAAGGCCTCGCCAGTGGCATCGTCAATGGTCCCGCCCAGCAGGCGATACTGTCCGACCCCCAACACTTCGATAAACTGGCTGTGCCCGCCACTCACCAGCAGGGCAACAAATGGGAAGGGCGGCGGCTCGGGCGACAACATCGGGGCCAACAGGTGTCCCTCGAGGTGATGAACCCCAAGGGCCGGCACGTCCAAGGTCTCGGCTAAGGCCCGGGCGTAGCTGATCCCGACCAGCAAGGCCCCGACTAAACCCGGACCTTGGGTGTAAGCCACTCCGGCCAATTCACGACGATCAATCCCCGCGCTATCCAGTGCTCGACGCACCAGCGCGGGCAGCTTGCGCACGTGATCCCGACTGGCCAACTCGGGCACCACTCCGCCATACTCCGCGTGGGTTTTTGCCTGGCTATACAGTTCGTGCGACAGCAGACCTTGGGTCGTCGAGTAGACGGCCACACCGGTCTCGTCACAACTGGATTCGATACCTAAAACAATCATGTCGCGAGAGTAGTGTTCGTAGGCTTGATATTCAATCAAAGGCTCTGTATCTTTTCGCGCCCTTATGGGGTCAAAAGACCTGCCGAATCATTTAGAGAGGTGATACACCTGTGCCGTTCGTTAAAGTAAAAGACAACGAGCCCTTCGACGTAGCCCTACGTCGCTTCAAGCGTTCATGCGAGAAGGCTGGAATCCTAAGCGAAGTCCGTCGTCGCGAATTCTACGAGAAGCCCACCAGCGTCCGTAAGCGCAAGGCTGCGGCAGCTGTTAAGCGCCACCTGAAAAAGGTTTCGCGCGAAACGAAAAAGTTCGAACGCCTGTACTAAGCACGGACTGATGAGCGAGCTCAAAGCCCAGCTCACGTCCGCAATGAAGGACGCCATGCGAGCCAAGGAGAAGATGCGCCTTGGCACTATTCGTATGGCTCAAGCAGCGATCAAGCAACGGGAAATCGATGAACGCATCGAGCTGACCGATGCTGACGTCCTCAGCATTTTGACCAAGCTGGTCAAACAACGCGAGGACGCTGCCATTCAATACCGTGACGCAGACCGCACCGATCTGGCCGACACCGAGTTGGCAGAAGCGGACATCCTGCGTGGCTTTTTGCCGTCTCCCTTAAGCGAAGACGAAATCAATGCGTTGATTGACCAAGCGATTTCTGAGACCGGTGCCAACAGCATGGCCCAGATGGGTGCCGTCATGGGTTGGCTAAAGCCCAAGGTGACTGGCCGCGCCGACCTCGGCAAGCTAAGCGGTCAAATCAAAGCTCGTCTGAACTGATAGACTGGCCCGATGGCCGGACAAATCCCCCAACACTTCATCGACCAACTGCTGGACAGCGCAGATATTGTCGGGCTAATTAGCGAAGACATCACGCTCAAAAAATCCGGCGGCAACTACCAATCTCGCTGTCCTTTTCACGATGATCGCAGCCCAAGTTTCAGCGTATCCCCCGAAAAACAGGTCTATCACTGCTTTGGCTGCGGCGCCTCGGGCAACATCCTGACCTACGTAAAAGAAAAGCGTGGCCTGGACTTTGTCGGGGCGGTGGAATTTCTGGCCCAACGCCAGGGCTTGGAAGTGCCCCGGGAGGACGTCAATCCCGCTCAAGAACGCGCTCAAAAGGAGCGCCAGCGCCTGTATGATCTATGCCAGGACAGCGATAGTTTTTTTCAGAACTGTCTACGCCACGACCCCCAGCGGAACACCGCCGTTGAATATTTAAAGGGCCGAGGCCTGTCCGGCGAGACGGCCAAACGTTTTGGCATTGGCATTGCGCCGGCCAACGGCCAAGCGCTGCGTCAGCATTTGCAGGGACTTGGCTACAGTGACCCTGAGATGGCCAAGGCCGGGGTGCTGGTCGAAAAACCGGGCCGCTCTTACGACCGCTTTCGCGGCCGAATCACCTTTCCCATTCGCGATCGGCGGGGCCGAACCGTGGCCTTTACTGCGCGGGTTCTGGACGATGCCAAGCCCAAATATCTGAACAGCTCGGAATCGCCCATCTTTCACAAGGGCAAAGTGCTGTACGGCTTGCACGAAGCCATCAAGGCCAACCGAACCCTGGAGCGCTTGATCGTCGTCGAGGGCCAAATGGATGTGATTGCCCTGGCTCAACACCAAATTCCCTGTGCCGTGGCCACCTCGGGCACCGCCATTACACCGGATCACCTGGAACAACTGGTGCGTTTGGTGCCACAGGTCGTGTTTTGCTTTGATGGGGACGCAGCCGGTACCAAGGCCGCCTGGCGAGCGTTGGAAAACGCCCTGCCACAGCTGGATGGCCAGACCGAGTTCCTGTTCCTATTCCTGCCCGAGGGACAGGATCCGGATTCGTTATTACAGACCGAGGGCAACGAGGGTTTTAACCGCCAACTGGCCCATGCGTTGTCCCTGTCCGACGTATTGTTCGAGCAACTGACCTCGACCTTGGACATGCAGCGCCTGGACAGCCGCGCGCGTTTGGGCACGCTGGTCGCGCCGCATTTAAAACGCGTACCCAAAGGCCTGCCCCGGGAGTTGCTAATAGACGAGTTGGCCCGGCGAGTCGGCGCCGATCGACAAGCCGTTAAATCACTGGTCGAGGAAGCCGAGGCTGCCGCCCCTTCCCCCGCCCCA
>CALKMT010000029.1 GCA_938091715.1 uncultured Litorivicinus sp. | reverse complement strand
GCTGTCCAGCTTCGACTACATGTCCTCGACGCCCACCTTGTTCAACGCAGGCACCCTGCGTAGCCAGCTGTCGAGCTGCTATCTGACCACGATTCCGGACGATCTGGCCGAGATTTACGGCGCGATTCGCGACAACGCTTTGTTGTCGAAATTCGCAGGCGGACTGGGCAACGACTGGACACCGGTTCGTTCATTGGGCTCCCGCATCAAGGGTACCAACGGCAAGAGCCAAGGTGTGGTGCCCTTCCTAAAGGTCGCCAACGACACCGCCGTTGCAGTTAACCAAGGCGGCAAGCGCAAGGGCGCCGTTTGTGCCTATCTGGAAACCTGGCACCTGGACATCGAAGAATTCCTAGAGCTGCGCAAGAACACCGGTGACGACCGTCGCCGCACCCACGACATGAACACCGCGAACTGGGTTCCGGATTTGTTCATGAAGCGTGTATTCAACGACGAGGACTGGACCCTGTTCAGCCCCAGCGACTGCCCGGACTTGCACGATCTGTACGGCGAAGCCTTTGAGACGCGCTATTGCGAATACGAAGAGATGACCCGCAACGGTCAGCTGACCTTGTTCCGTCGCCTAAAGGCTGCGGATATCTGGCGCAAGATGCTGAGCATGTTGTTCGAGACCGGCCACCCCTGGGTGACCTTTAAGGACAGCTGCAACCTGCGCTCGCCCCAGCAACACGTGGGCGTGATTCACAGCTCGAACCTGTGCACCGAAATTACCTTGAACACCTCGATCGACGAGATCGCGGTGTGCAACCTGGGCTCGGTCAACCTAAAGGCCCACGTCAGCCATGATGGCGGGCTGGACCATGCCAAGTTAAAAGAGACGATCACCACGGCGATCCGCATGCTGGATAACGTGATCGATATCAACTACTACTCGGTGCCCCAGGCCAAGAACTCGAACCTGAAGCACCGCCCGATCGGCTTGGGCTTGATGGGCTTCCAGGACGCGCTGTACGAGATGGGCTACGCCTATGGCAGTGACGAGGCGGTCAAGTTCGCAGACGAGTCAATGGAAGCGATCAGCTATTACGCGATCGAAGCCAGCAGTGATTTGGCAGCCGAGCGTGGCGCGTACCAGACCTATGCTGGATCGTTGTGGGACCAGGGCATTTTCCCGGTCGACAGCCTGGACATCCTAGAGAAGCAACGGGGTAGCGATTACATCGAAGTGGACCGCAGCGCAGCGATGGACTGGACACCGGTGCGTGAAAAGGTCGCCCGCCAAGGCATGCGTAACTCGAACGTGATGGCCATCGCGCCGACCGCGACGATCGCCAACATTACCGGCGTCAGCCAGTCGATCGAGCCGACCTATCAGAACCTGTACGTCAAATCGAACCTGTCCGGTGAATTCACCGTGGTTAACCCCTACCTGGTCCAAGAGCTGAAAGCGCGCGGGCTGTGGGACAGCGTGATGGTCAACGACCTGAAATACTTCGACGGCAGCGTTCAGCAGATCGACCGCATTCCCGAGGACTTGAAACAGCGTTTCGCGACCGCCTTCGAAGTCGAGCCGCGTTGGATTGTCGACGCCGCCAGCCGCCGTCAAAAGTGGTTGGATCAGGCCCAGTCGCTAAACCTGTACATCTCGGGCGTCAGTGGCAAGAAACTGGATGTGACTTATCGCATGGCCTGGTATCGCGGTCTGAAGACGACCTATTACCTGCGTGCCATGGGCGCCAGCAGCACCGAAAAATCCACGGTTCAGTCTCGCCCGGCTGCCGACGCCACCCCTGTGGCCGCGGCACCGGTGCAAGCCGAAGCCCCCAAACCTGCGGCCCCTAAACCGGCCGCCACGGACTTTGAATTAGGCGAAGGACAAGCCGTTCCGAAGGCCTGCTCTCTGGACGATCCAGATTGCGAAGCCTGCCAATAAGATTTACTGTACAAAAATACAGTTTGGAGATTTAAACGATGTTTAGTTGGGACGAGTACAACGAAGACGAGCAGGCAACCGCAGCCCCCGCCGCGGCCCCTGCGCCTGCCAAGCCTGTGCAGGCCGAAGCCCCCCAGGCCGCCGCACCCGAAGTGAAAGCTGAGCCCGTGGCCGCCAAGCCCGAAGCTCCGGCCGGTGCGTCCATCAACCCCGTGAACCCGGTCCACCGGGTTTCGGGTGCCGTGACCTATCAGTCCGTTCAGGCACACATCGATGCGATGAACACCGCCGACGCCGAAGAGGAAATCCTGCAAGGCGCCGAGAGCCGCATCAAGATTTCTGACAAGGCCATGATTAACTGCCGCGCCGACGTCAACCAGTTGGTGCCCTTCAAGTACGACTGGGCTTGGCAGAAATACCTGGACGGCTGTGCCAACCATTGGATGCCGCAGGAAATCAACATGACCGCGGACGTCGCGCTGTGGAAAAACAGCGATGGACTGACCGATGACGAGCGCATGATCATCAAGCGCTCGCTGGGCTTTTTCTCGATGGCCGACACGGTGGTGGCGAACAATTTGGTGCTGGGCATTTATCGCCACATTACCAACCCTGAGTGCCGTCAGTACTTGCTGCGCCAATCCTTCGAGGAAGCGGTTCACAGCCACACCTATCAGCACGTAGTGCAGTCGCTGGGCATGGACGAGCGCGAAATCTTTAACATGTACCACGAGGTGCCTTCGGTCGCTAAAAAGGCTCAGTGGGGTCTAGAAAAGACCTTTGAGATCTCGAACCCCGATTTCAAAACCGGCACCGAAGAATCCGATCGTGCGTTTTTGCGTAACCTGATCGCGTACTACTGCGTGATGGAAGGCATGTTCTTCTATTGCGGGTTCAGCCAAGTGCTGTCACTGGGTCGTCGCAACAAAATGACCGGTACGGCCGAGCAATTCCAGTACATCATGCGTGACGAATCCACCCACGTCAGCTTTGGTATCGAGGTGATCAACACCATCATCAACGAGAACCCGAACCTGTGGGACCAGCAGATGCAGGCGGACGCGCGCCAGATCATCTTGGAAGGCCTATACCTGGAAACACTGTACGCTCGGGACAGCATGCCGACCGGTGTATTGGGTATGAACGCCGCCATGATGGAAGAGTACCTGCAGTTCATCGCTAACCGCCGTCTGACTCAGATCGGCCTAAGCGAAGAGTTCCCCGCGGTGACCAACCCCTTCCCATGGATGAGCGAAATCATCGACATGAAGAAAGAGAAAAACTTCTTTGAAACTCGTGTCATCGAGTATCAAGTCGGTGGCGCCCTCAGCTGGGATTAAACCCCAACTGAACGTCCCAAAAGGCCACCGATTCGGTGGCCTTTTTTGTTTGTTTCTTTGGGTTAAGTTCCTTTCGAATTACGAAACACCGGGTTTCCAAACGGACTGTTTTTGCAAGCCGTGGATGCGCCCATTCTTACTCCGTAGCCAAGACAAACAAACGGAGTACGAAAATGAAAAACTTAATCAAAACAACCACTATCGCCGCTGCCCTTGCAGCAACCAGCATGGGAGCAATCGCTGACGACTTCGCCATCGTCAAAACACTAAAGGTCACGCCTGCGGTGTCCCAATACGCAGAAAATGCACCCGCCGCGATTGGCGAGTACAAGGTGGCAGGACCCATCTACACTCGGGAAATTATCGCAATCGAGTCCGATGGCGATGCGGTCTACGGCGAGATTAATGGCGTAGTCACCACTCGCGAGATCGTGGGATTCGAATCCGACGGCGATGCGATCTATGGTGCCCCCAACGGCTTCGTGCTGGGCCTAGCGCTGACGCCTGAGCAAGTGGCGGCATTGGATCAGGACGATTAATCCAGAGCGGGGGCCTCGGCCCCCTTTTCTGTGGGTGCGGGCAAAAATGCGTTCGAACATCCGTTCGGGCAGCGCTCACGAACTTGATCCGTGACGACTTGGATAAATCTGCTCAGTACCTGCGTTTGCATGGCACGCTCAAAGTACAGCAGGTGAATCGGCACCCGAAGCGGCTGCGGGTCCAGCGTCAAATGAACCAATCGCCCCTGAGCCACGAAGGGGTAAACAATAAAGTCCGGCAACCAGGCAACGCCCAGCCCTGCCATCGCCGCCTCGGCCAAATACTCACCATTATTTGAGACCAGTTTAGCCACCGAATTACTGTCGACCGGCTCACCCGCAATATAGAACGGCATGGCCTCACCGTGATGCCCGTAACGCAGTAAGTCCAGGTGCGTGAGGTGCTCAGCGGTTAGTCCTTCCGGATAGCGGGCGACAAATTCAGGGCTGGCCACGTACATTAATTCCGTTTCACCCAGCTTTTTGGCGTAGTAATCGCCCTCCTCCAGCGGTCCGATCCGGATATAAACATCGTACGCACGCTCATCCAGATCTGACTTTTCATCGCTTAACGAAATATCCAGGGTGACATTTTCATCGGCCAGCGCCTGAATCGCTGGCGTCAAAATGGATCGCGCAAAAATCAGCGGGGCCGCGACCTTTAGGTGTCCCTTTACTTGGTCCCGCGATTCAGTAATGCGGTCAACGCTTGCCTCGAACGAGGTCAGGTTTTTCTTGGTCTCGTTATAGAACTGCAGCCCTTCGTGGGTCGCTTTCAGGCCCCGGGTACTGCGATAGAACAGACGCACATTCAGGTTGTTTTCCAGCTCGGACAACAACTTGCTGACCTTGCTCTTTGACCAATTCAACTGATCTGCCGCCGGGGTAATTCCCCCACGCTCGACCACAGCAACAAAGGCTTCTAGCTGACCAAAGCTTAAATGCATCTTAAGACTCCTGAGTTAACTCGCCTCGATTGCTTGGCGGGCGCTGGTGTGGCTTCAGGCGGAATACTTTAGGTGTTGACGACTCTTTTCAATCGGACTTTGCGCCTTGTAACAATACTTAGCCTTTTGTGCGGGAATGCCTGACCGGCACCGTCGAGCCTAAACCTCTAAACGAGCCGCCCGCCGATCCCGGGCCAGTCGCAGACGAACACCCCAGCTCAAAGCGGGCTCGGGCGGTAACCAGTTGGGCTGCGGACGCTGGTGGATCATGCGCTGGATATCCGTCTGCTGGCCCAAGGCAGCCCGCGCGATTTGCTGGCCAAACAGAATGCCCAATCCGATCCCACCGCCGTTGTAACAGCCCGCTCGAAACACCCTCGGCGTGGACTGTTCGAACACATTGGCATTGTTGCCGCTGATGCAGGTGTAGCCGCCCCAGGTGTGGGTCAGCATATCCTGGGTGACAAAGGGATAGCGTTTGCGCAAGCCAGCCAGATGCAGCCCCAGCCATTGCTCTGGATTCGTGCCGCCGACCTGAGCCGTATTGCGGATCATCAGACGGCGATCCCCGGTCCAGCGTACGGTGGCACCCATGGGCTGGGCGGACAGAATTCCGTATTCAGCCGGTGCCTCGGGCCATTCGGCTTGGGTGATTGGGCGCGTCAGGCTGGCGGTCAGATACAGCGGAAAGGTTCGTTTTTGCCCAAACGCGCGCAGTGTGGCGTTGGTGCAGACAATCGCTTGGCGGGCACGAATTCGGCCCCCGGGGGCTTGTAGCTCGACACCGCCTGGGGTTTCCCGCAACGCATGAATCGGCGTGTCGCCATAGATGGGCAGATCCGACAACCGGGACAACAAACCCAGCGCCAGTTTGGCCGGATTCAACATGACGGCACCGGCGGTCCAGATGCCCTCTTGATAGAACGGCGTGCCCAGGCGCGCGGCCAGATCGGCACCCTTGAGCCGCTGATGGACCAGTCCCAAGCTGTCCAAGACCTCGGCAAACTGATCCAGCTTGGACGCCAAGTGGGGCTGATGCGCCGCATGGAATTTACCGCACTCGGCCCAATCACATTCAATTTGGTAGCGCTGGACCCACTGTTGCACGCATTCCAAAGCCGTGCGGGCCAGGGCATATTTCGAGCGATAGGCCTGTAATCCGGTGTCGGACAAATGCCCGTCATTTAACGTCGAGTCAACCAAGTAGCCTGAGTTTCGGGCGCTGGCACCCTGAGCGGGTTGTTGCGCATCCACCAGGATCACCCGTAGATCCGGTGCCTGTTGTTGCAGGGTCAGGGCCGCAGACAAACCGGTGTAGCCGGCGCCCACGATCACCAGATCGCAGTCCGTGTCGCGGGCCAGCGGCGGGTAGCTTGGAAAATTTAGGCCTGCGGACCAGCCATTCGAATCATCGTTATGGGGGGCTCGCATCAAACGCCGCCTGGCCGGTTGTCATACACCACCGGGGGAGCCGACGGGCGAAACAGCGCAATTCGATCGCCGCTGGCCTGTTTGGCCGCTAGCACCGCCTGACTGGCCTGCTCAAAGACCTTGGAAAACTCGGCATCCTGAGCGGACACCGTA
>CALKMT010000028.1 GCA_938091715.1 uncultured Litorivicinus sp. | reverse complement strand
AAAATAAAACGCCACGATGAGAAATGCCTTGATCCGAACCGCTGCCTTCAACCACAGACGCCCGGAACACAGCGCTGCACGACCCTAGCGCAACGACTATCGGCTAAGTTTCTTTTCCCCCAGCAACCCGTAGCATCTAGCGACCTAATAATTTCCAGGACAGGTCATGAGTTGCACGGTAGTTGGTTGGCTTAGCATTTTGGATCAAAGCGCGTTTGAGGCCTATCGTGACGCGGTGCCTGACACCCTGACGCCCTATCAGGGTGAGCTGTTAGGCCGCGGGGTCCACGCCGACACCCTGGCGAACGAGCACGAATTACCGGCCATTCACGGCATTGCCCTGCTCAAATTCCCCAGCGCAGAACAAGCAAAAGCCTGGGCCGAGGGGCCTGAATACCAGGCCATCCTGCCAGTTCGAAACCAAGGCATTCGGCTGTCCCTGAACGCTTTTACTATTTAGTTGGCAAGGCCTGGCCAATTTTGGTTAGCCTTTTCAATGTGGCCTGGCACGTCCTTTAACCAGCGCGTCCGGACACTTTTGTTGTAATTCAGATACAGGCGGCCGTCGACCACCGTCCAAGCTTCAGGATCAGCACTGGCGGTGTAACCGTTGGCCACCGCATAGGCACAGAACCCCCCATAAGCCGGCAAATACCGCTCGGGGTCGGCTAAAAATGCGTCTCGGTTGGCCTGATTGGCAAAGCGATAATCAACCCCGGCCCACTCGGCCTGATGCTTTGCGCTGCCCTCGACGGGCTGATCGCTGACAAAATAGCCCACCGGGTCGTAACCCGATAAACCTAAATTGCTAAAGCGGCCGGTGAATACCTTGGAATTTGCCCAGGCCGTACTCGCCAGCCCCGCGACTCCCAAAACCATTAATTTGCGTCTGTTCATATTGGATCCTCCGTACCGGTCTGATCCGATCGTCCAAGGTTAGTTCGACCGCCGTCCGCCCCTTTGGTACACAGCGCACAGCCACTAGACGAATTTGTTCCTACACTTTTGGTTCACGTTCACAGGCAATGGGGGGCAGATAATGGGCGACATGACATTTGAGCAACGGGTTGATCGCACCAGCAACAAGGTTCAAGCCTTGCTGCAACAACTGATGGCTCACCGGGGTGAACCCCAGGCCGTGGCTGGCCTCGAGGACCATGCCAGCCGAACACTCAGCGAGTTATTTGAATTAACCTTAGAGGCGCAACGAGAGCACCACGACGCCTCTGGCATCGAAGAGGCCAAACAAACCCTGTGCCGACACTTTCCAAGACTGTTGGAAACCAACAGCGAGCACTGGGTCAGTCACTGACGCGCTGGCCCGCCACATAAACGTCCGACACATGTCGGTCGTCGGCCAACACAATTAGAGCAAACAGCGCCTCTTCTAGTGACGTGCTGTGACCAATCCGCTGGCTGGTCAGCGCCGTCGCATGCGGGTCGATGACCAAGATATCCGCCTCGTACCCGACCGCCAGATTGCCAACACAATCCCAGCCCAAGGACCTAGCTCCACCCAGGGTCGCGGCATACAGCAGTTGCTGGGCATCCAAGGCCTGGCCCAGCATGGCGGACACTTGATAGGCGCCCAGCATGGTCGACCACATCGACAGCGCACTGCCACCGCCGACATCCGAGGCCAATGCTAAGCGCTGACCCGCCCGGGCGTGGGCTTGAAACTCGAACAGTCCACTGCCCAAAAATAGATTCGACGTCGGACAATGCACCAGCACTCCGCCGCGCTCGCGTAGGCTATCGGCCTCCCGGGCCGACAGGTGGATTGCGTGGCCAAACAAGGCCCTGGTTCGCACCAGATCAAACTGCTCGTACACCCCCAGATAATCCGGGCTTGCGGGGAACAACTCGGATACCCAGCGGATTTCATCGGCGTTTTCGCTTAAATGGGTCTGTAAGAGCACATCAGGGTAGGCATCCCATAGCGCGGCACAGGCCGCCAATTGCTCGGCCGAGCTGGTCGGCGCAAAGCGCGGAGTAATCGCGTATTCCAAGCGGCCCTGGCCATGAAAGCTGCGAATCAGGCGTTCACTTTCCTGATAGCCGGATACCGGATCGTCGCGCAGCGACTCGGGGCAATGGCGATCCATCAGAACCTTGCCGGTGGCCAAACGCAGGTTTCGCCGGCCTGCCGCCTGAAACAGCGCCTCGGCCGACGTGGCATGGACCGTTGAAAACACCGCCGCCGAGGTAGTGCCATAGGCCAGGGTCAAATCCAGAAACTGCTCGGCCTGTGCGCAGGCGTAATCCAAGTCGCCGTACTTAGACTCTTCAGGGAAGGTATAGCGCTCGAGCCATTCCAGCAGCTGCTCGCCGTGACTGGCAATCACCGGCAGCTGTGGATAATGAACGTGAGCATCGACAAAACCGGGCATCAAATAGGACGACCCATGATCCACGACCTGGGCCTGGGGATAGCGACGAACCAGCTCGGCCCCGTCGCCCATCGCCTGGATCACACCCTGATCGATCAAGAGGCCGCCCCGGGCGGTGTCGGTCAGTTGATCTTGATCATCAAATCCAATGCAGTGGCCCAACAACAGCTTCATTCGGGCTCCTGAAAACGCGAGACATGCAACGCCATTAGGTGGTGCAGGATGCTGAGCGCCACCAGCGGCGGGGTCTTGCCCAGGGTTTTGTCGCCAATGGGACAGACCAGCGGGCTGGGATCCAGGCCCAATCGCCGCAGTTGATTGGCAAACTTAACCGACTTGCTGCGCGAGCCCAGCAA
Organism: uncultured Litorivicinus sp.; assembly: GCA_938091715.1. Lineage (GTDB taxonomy): Bacteria > Pseudomonadota > Gammaproteobacteria > Pseudomonadales > Litorivicinaceae > Litorivicinus. The sequence continues at coordinate 7,014 of CALKMT010000028.1, read as the reverse complement.
ACCAATAAACCAAGGCGGCTCTGCCAAATGGGCCTGGCAGATCTCAAGATCCAATGCATGGGAGTGCGTCATGACCAGCACCGCATCCGGGATAGCATCCGAGGCCTGGTGGCCGGCACGGACGCCTGCAGGCCAGGGGTAATCCAAATAGGCGTCGCGGCCGTCAACGATCTCCAACTCGATGGGCAGGCTGGCCACTTGCCCGGCCAATGCCCGGCCGACGTGGCCTGCGCCATACACACGCAGGGCTAAGTCAGGGACTTCCTGGGGCCAGTCTCGGCCGCTGGGCAGTCGGTGCTGATCCGCATCGGCAGGCACACTGGGCCAAAACTCGACCCGCACCCAACCGCCGCAACACTGATTCATGGCCGTGCCCAGGTTATACCCCTGCTCGTCCGGCTGGGTTAACTGGCGGGCGTGTTGGATAACCGCTTGTTCCAGATGGCCGCCGCCGATCGTGCCCAAGGTTTGGCTGGCATTGATCAACATCCAAGCGCCGGCATTGCGCGGGGTCGAACCCAAGGCCTCGACAATAATGGCCAGACAAGCGTCGGGCTGGGCCGCCACAAACTCGACCCCCTGTGGTTGCCAGCGGTTCATAGCGCGTTCAGCAAACGTTCAGCCGTGGCCGGTGCGTTCAACGCTGGATAAGTGTCCTGGGTAATGGCGTCCTCGAGGGCATAAAATGCCGACATGGCCAACATCAAGGGTGGCTCGCCCACGGCCTTTGAGCGGCGCACGGTCAGTTCCCGGTTCTGGCCCGGCGCCCAGAGCTGCGCATTAAAGATCGCCGGGGTATCCCGGGCACAGGGCACCTTGTAGGTCGAGGGGGCGTGAGTCATCAGGGTGCCTTGCTCGGACCACACCAGCTCCTCGGTGGTCAGCCAACCCAGGCCTTGGATGTAGCCCCCTTCGATCTGGCCCAGGTCGATGGCCGGATTCAGTGAGCGCCCGCAGTCATGCAGAATATCCACCCGATCAATACGGTTTTCCCCGGTCAGTGTGTCCACCGATACCTCGGTCACCGCCGCCCCGTATGCAAAATAGTAAAACGGCCGGCCCTGGGCCTGCTCGCGATCCCAGTGAATATCGGGCGTGGCATAAAAGCCCACCGCCGACAGAGAAATGCGATTCAGATACGCCTGCTGGATCAATTCGCCAAAGCTCCAGACCTGATCAGGGCCGCGCACCTGGCCCCGCTCCCAGCTCAGTTGCTCCAGGTCACAACTCCAATGCTGGGCGACAAAGGACATCAAGCGCTCGCGCAGGGTTTCGCAGGCACGTACTACCGCCATGCCGTTCATGTCGGCCCCTGAAGAGGCGGCCGTGGCTGAGGTGTTGGGCACCTTGTCGGTCTGGGTCTGGGTAACCCGGATCGAGGACAGCTCCAGACCCAAAACCGATGCTGCCAATTGCGAGATTTTGGTGTACAGCCCCTGACCCATCTCGATACCGCCGTGATTCACCTGGACCGAACCGTCCTGATAGATATGCACCAGCGCCCCGGCCTGATTTAAGTGCGTGGTGGTAAAGGAGATACCAAACTTGACCGGGGTCAGGGCAATTCCACGCCGAATGGTCGGTTGGGTGGCGTTGTGAGCCTGGATTTCGGCTCGGCGCTTGCGATAGTCGCAAGCCTCCATCAAATCGTGAATCAGCGGCTCGGTGACCGCATCCTGGACCGCCATACCGTAGTGCGTTCGCTGGGGTGGGGCCTGGGGATAAAGGTTTCGAAGGCGCACATCAACCGGGTCCAAACGCAACTCATGGGCGATGGCTTGGATGACTCGCTCGATCCCCATCATGCCCTGGGGCCCGCCAAATCCGCGGAACGCCGTGGCGCTGACCGTATGGGTTTTATAGCGCAAGCTGCGCACCCGCATGTTTTCGATGTGATACGCATTGTCCGCATGAAACATCGCCCGATCCGCGATGGCCGAGCTGAGATCCATCGAATAACCGCAACGCACATGCTGGGTCATGTCCAGGGCGTGGATGCGGCCCGCGGCGTCAAATCCGACCTGGTATTGGATTTTAAAGTCATGCCGTTTGCCGGTCATGCGCATGTCGTCGTCACGATCCAGGACCCACTTGACCGGACAGCCCAGATCACTGGCAACCAGCGCACAAGCTGCGGCCACCCCGTTGCCTTGGGTTTCCTTGCCGCCAAAGCCACCACCCAGGCGGCGGACATGCACATCCACTCGATGTTGCGCCCATCCCAGGACTCGAGCAACGGCATGCTGAACCTCGGAGGGGTGTTGCGTGGATGACAAAATCCGCAGGTCGCCTTCGTTGTTCGGCATCGCTAGGGCGGCTTGGCCCTCGAGGTAAAAATGATCCTGGCCGCCAATATCCAAGGTCCCGCTCAACCGGTGCGGTGCGTCGCTGAGCGCCTGATCGGGTTGGCCTGCTTCCATCTGGTAAGGCGCCTGAATAAAGCTGGACTGAGCCATGGCCTGTTCTAGGGTGACGATGGCGGGCAACGGACGGGTTTCGATCCGGACCCGTTGAGCGGCCTGCTGGGCAATCACCCGGGAATGGGCGGCCACCACCGCAATCAGTTGGCCGGCGTACTCAACCCGTTGATCAGCAAACAGAGGATCGTCCCCGGCCACCGGGCTGACATCGTTACGCCCGGGGATCCTGTCAACGTCATAGACCGCCACCACGCCAGGCATCGCCAAGGCACCGCTGTAGTCTCGGGCACCCAGCTCACCATGGGCACAGGTGCTAAGGACCGGTGCCAGATGCAGCGTATGGGCCGGCAACGGCTCGTCGTCAACATAACGGGCGCTGCCGGTGACATGGCCAACCGCGCTGTCATGGGCGATCGGCTGGTGGATCGGGTCCTGGCTCATACCAACACCTCGATTGGTTGGCCCAGCAGTTGTTGGCACGCGCGTTTTACCATGCCCTGGGCGGCTCGCATGCGGTATTCGGCACTGGCGCGGGCATCGGACAGGGGTTCAAAGTCCTGTGCCAATACCTGCCAATCGACCCGATCCAGCGGGCAATTGTTCAAGGCTTGCTCTAGGTGCCGAGCTCGTTTAGGAGTTCCTGCCATGCCTCCAAAGGCAATCACCGGATCCAGCAAACATCCGTTTTCAACCCGGGCACTCAGCCCCAGACTGACCGCCGAGATGTCTTGGTCGGCACGTTTGGACAGCTTGGCCATCGCCAACGAGCGAGACTCCATCGGCACATGAATACGCACCAACAACTCGTCATCGGCCAGGTCTTGCACGCCGTACTGGATAAAAAACTGCTCCAGCGGCAGGTGTCGGGTTCCGCGGACGCTTTGCAACTCGATCTGGGCCTGCAAGGCGATCAACATTGGTGGCATATCGCCAATCGGCGAGCCGTTGGCAAGGTTGCCCCCCAGGGTTCCGGCACTGCGGACCTGCACCGAACCGATACGTTTTAGGTAACGATCGACACTGGGCCAGTGCTGGGTCAGCGTCGCCAGGGCCTGGGTATAGGTCACCATGGCGCCAATCACCAACTGGCCGTTATCGAGGTGGATTTGTTGCAGCTCCGGAATCCGATGCAGCATCAGAACCCGCTCGAAGCGCTGGTGGCGTTTGGTCACCCATAGGCCGACGTCAGTATTTCCCGCCACCACCTGGGCATCCGGCCATTGGGCGCGCAGTGCCAGGGCCTGATTCAATGTTGTGGGGTGCTCCTCAGGGGTCGGAGCATGCAGTGCCGCCAGCGCCTCGACCAACGGCTCCAACCGATCCCGAGCAATCTTGGGCAGATCCATCGCCACCCGCAGCAAGCCCTGATACCCCGTGCAACGGCATAAATTACCGGCCAACAGGTCGCAGGCTTGCTCGCGGTTTTGCGGTGGCTGAGCATTCAGCCCGTAATACAGGGCCATGACAACACCCGGCGTGCAATAACCGCACTGGCTGCCGTGCTCGTCCACGACTGCCTGTTGAATGGGATGGATCGAGTCCTGGGACAGGCCCTCGACCGTGATCAAGGCACAGCCATTCAGCCGGCTAATCAATTGAATGCAGGTGTTAACCGGGGACAGTTGGATTTGGCCGTCGACGACTTCGGCCATAACCGCTGTACAGGCCCCGCAATCCCCCTCGGCGCAGCCCTCTTTTGAACCCACGTGTCCATTATCGCGCAACCAATTCAAGGTCGTCACATGCGGGTCGTCCAGCGTTAGCCGGATCGTTTGGCCATTCAACAAAAAAGCAATCTGCATGCTGGGATCCTAGGGCGTATGTCAGGCAAAAAAAAGCCCCGGAAAAACCGGGGCTCTGTATCAAATTTCGCGCTTACTTCGGAACGCTGCCTTCGATGCCTTCAACATAGAAGTCCATGCCCAGCAAAGTGCCGTCATCAGCGGTTTCGCCAGCCTTTAGCCAGACGCTGCCGTCTTGCTTGTTAATCGGGCCAGTGAAGGGGTGCAAATTGCCGTTAGCAATATTGTCCCGAGCCGCGATCGCTTTGGCTTTCAGCTCGGCCGAAACGGCGTCACCAAAGGGTGCCAACGCAACCATTCCGGTATCGAAACCACCCCAGGTATCGGTGCTGGACCAGCTGCCGTCCATTGCCTTGCCAACCTGCTGAACATAGTAGGGTGCCCAGTCATCGATAATGCCAGTCAACTGCGCGTTGGGGCCAAAGTTCGCCATGTTTGACGCCTGACCAAAGGCATAGATGCCTTGCTGTTCAGCGATCTGCATGGGCGCGCCCGAGTCGGTGTGCTGCATCAGAATGTCCGCGCCTTGGTCGATCAAGGCCTTGGCCGCGTCGGCTTCCTTGCCCGGATCGAACCAGGTGTTGACCCAGACGATTTTCATTTTCACGTCAGGGTTCACGCTCTTGGCGGCCAAGTAGGCTGCGTTGATACCGCGGATGACCTCAGGAATCGGGAACGAGGCGATATAACCGATGGTGTTGCTCTTGGTCATTTCACCGGCAATCAAACCAATAACGTGGCGGCCTTCGTAAAAGCGTGAGCTGTAAACGGCGACGTTGTCGGCGCGCTTAAAGCCGGTGGCGTGTTCGAACTTAACGTTCGGGAAGCGCTTAGCCACCTTGACCGTGGGGTTCATGTAACCAAAGCTGGTGGTGAACACCATGTCGTTTTGCTGGGCCAACTGCGTAATCACGCGCTCGGCGTCGGGGCCTTCAGAGACACTTTCAACGTAGGTGGTTTCGACCTTGTCGCCATACTCAGCTTCAACCGCCTTGCGTCCGACGTCGTGCTCGTAAGTCCAACCCCCATCAGAAACAGGGCCTACGTAGACAAATCCCACTTTGAGTTTGTCGGCCATGGCGCCGGTGCTCAGAAGTGCGCCGGCTGCCGCGGCTGCCATCCATTTTTTCAACTGCATGTAAACGTCCTCTCGTTTATGCGATTTAGTGGGTCACCTTGAAGGTTTGACCCAGTGCTCTCGGCGCGCCAGAACGCGCCTGAATTCCTTTGGCTGAAATGACCGTCAACACGACGACCGTGGCAATGTAGGGAAGCATGGACAATATCTGGGATGGGATCGAAATACCAAACCCTTGCACATGTAATTGGATAATGGTGATGCCACCAAACAGATAAGCGCCCAACAACACCCGGCCCACTTTCCAACTGGCGAACACCACCAGGGCCAGGGCAATCCATCCCCGGCCAGCGGTCATGTTTTCAACAAATAATGGGGTTTGCACAATCGACAAATAGGCCCCGCCGATACCGGCCAGTGCACCGCCTGCGCAGGCCGCGGCAAATCGAATGGCGACGACGTTATAACCGATGGCGTGGGCCGCATCATGATCATCCCCCACCGCCCGGACAATCAGGCCAGCACGGGACGAACGAAAGAACCAGGCCAACCCCACCGCGGTCAACAGCGAGACATAAATCATCGGATCATGCTGGAACAAAACCGGGCCCAGCACCGGAATATCCGACAAAACCGGGATGTGTAGTTTAGGAAAGGCGTCCGCCGAGAGCCCGACAAACTGTGAGCCCAGCAAGGCACTGAGGCCCAAGCCGAACAGGGTCAAGGCTAGGCCGGTGGCAACCGCATTGGCGTATAGCACCAGGGTCAACAAACCAAACAGTCCGGCCATCAAGGCACCAGCCACCGCGGCGGCCGCAAATCCCAAGACGCCACCGCCCCCGGCGATGACCACCGCGAATCCCACCACGGCGCCCATGATCATCATGCCCTCGACACCCAGGTTTAATACCCCAGCGCGCTCGGAGATCAGCTCGCCCATGGCCGCGAACACCAAAGGCGTCGAGGCGATGATGATTGACTGAAAGGCAGGTATCAAAAATCCGTAGTCCATTAGGGGCTCCATCGGATGCGGTACTGGCTGATCACGGCACTGCCCAGCAAAAAGAACAACAACATGCCCTGAAACACCCCGGTCACAGCGTTGGGTAGGCCTAGGTTAATCTGAGCCGCTTCGCCGCCCATGTAGGACAGCGCCATCAACAAGCCCGCCGGCACGATCCCCATGGGGCTTAGGCGTCCCAAAAACGCCACGATAATGGCGGTAAAACCGTAGCCCGGACTGATCACCGGCACCAATTGCCCGACACTGCCACTGACCTCCATCATGCCGGCCAGCCCGGCCAGGCCGCCGCTTAACAAAAAGCTAAGCCAGATCAGTTTGCTTTGGGAAAAACCGGCAAAGCGCGCGGCCCGCGGGGCTTGGCCCTGGACACGCAACTGAAAACCCAGCATGTGTCGTGCCACCAGATAGCTGCCAATCGGCGCCAGAATCAGCGCCACCAAAAAACCGACATGGGCGCGGCCCTGATCGAACAGCGTGGGAATGAGGGCCGCATCGTGGAACAGGCGAGACTCGGGAAAGTTAAATCCATCGGGATCCCGCAATGGACCATGCACCATCAAGCTAAGAAACAGCCCGGCGACATAGGTCAACATCAGGCTGGTCAGGATTTCGTTGGTATTAAACCGGGTCTTGAGCAAGGCCGGTATCGCCCCCCAGCCCATGCCGCCCAGGATGCCGGCCAGCCCCATG
>CALKMT010000027.1 GCA_938091715.1 uncultured Litorivicinus sp. | reverse complement strand
CAAGCCATCCCGAAAGACCTATACGAGGCCGCGGCCATGGACGGCACCAAGGACTGGCGCATCCTGCATCGCATCACCCTGCCCTTGTTGATGCCCACCTTGCTGGTGGTGACGGTATTGGCCCTGATCAAAGCCTTCCAGGCCTTTGAAGAGCTGTACGCCATGAACGTGCGCTGGATTTCCCTGGTCTCGTACATCTTTGAGACCTCGGGCCTAAGAGGCCAGCCGACCAATTCCGGTCTGGGCATCGCGGCCACTGCCTCGTTGTTGGTCGCCGGCATTTTGATCGTGCTGTCACTGATCCAGCTTTACCTATCCAAACGACAGAAAACCGCATGAGCACAGTCTGGCAATTCCTATCCCGGCGCGCCGGGCCTCCCGGTCGTCTGTCGCTGACCGATGTCCTCAGTTACGCCTATCTGGTGCTGGGCTTTTTGGTGATTTTATTGCCGGTCATTTGGATCGGCATTAATTCGCTGAAATCCCAGGCTCAGCTAGAACGTCAAGATCTGTCCCTGCTGCCCTCGGAATATGCCCAGGTTGGCCGGGGCACGCTGTTTGATCAAAGCGGCAAACAGATTTTTGTCATCGGCGGGTTGCCGGATTGGGTCTTGAACTGGCGTAGCCTGAACGATGAGCAACGGGCGGCCTATGATCCCAGCGCGTTTCTGAGCGGATTCACCGGCGCGGATTACCGCGTGCTGCGCAGCCATCTGGGCCTGGTCAGCACCGAGGCCCGGGCCTTGATCCAGACTCAGGGACTGCCGGAATGGTTATTGTCTTATCCGACCATGACCGCGGCGCAACAAGCGCAACAGGACGTCGAGCCGATCCTGCAGGGACTGCCAACGGATCAACAGCGGTTGCTGTCCGAGTTTCTGTCCTTTGGGGCTTATCAGCCCAATCGCTTGATTGCCCAGATCAAGGTCACCGCACCGGACCCCGTCAATGGCCAGATGCGCGAGTGGGCGGTCCCGTCGCTAAAGGGCAGTCGCCCAGTCGTGGCGGCCCGGGCGGTGGATGACCCAACGGGCACCGTAGTGCGCCTGCCCAAGGATTCACTGACCGTCGAGCGGGCGCTGGCCCCTGCGTACGGTAACTATAGCGAGCCGTTGTTGGGCAAGGCCTACTCGATCACCGTGGATTTTATGGGCTGCTTGACCAATTCCGTGGTCGCGACCCTGATCGCCACGGTGTTGACCCTGCTGATCAACTCGATGGCCGCCTTTGCCCTGTCCAAGTACCGATTCCGCGGGCAAACCCTGTTCTTTGTGATTATTTTGGCGACCCTGATGGTGCCCCCGACCATCACCTTGGTGGGCGTGTTCAAGATGATTGACGCCACCGGCCTGTCGGGCTCGATCTGGGGGGTTATTATTCCCGGGGCGGCGACCCCAGCCGGGGTGTTCCTGCTGCGCCAATACATGCTGACAATCCCGGACGAGTTGATTGAAGCTGCGCGTATGGACGCCGCCAGCGAGTGGAAGATTTACTGGCGCATCATGTTGCCCCTGGCCCTGCCAGCGATTGCCGCGTTGGGCATCCTGTCGGTGATCTGGCGCTGGAACGATTTGATCTTGCCCATGGTCGCGGTGGCGACCACCAAAGAGGCCTACACCCTGCAACTGTGTTTGCTTGAGTTCCGCGGCGAGCACCTGTCCCAAGAACACTATCGTTTAGCGATGACCGTGGTCAGCTTGATTCCCACCACGCTGGTCTTTGTCTTCTTGCAACGCTACATCACCACTGGCATCGCCAATTCCGGAGTCAAGTAATGGCTGAACTTCGCCTGAATGCACTGAAAAAAACCTTTGGCAAAACCGAGGTCATCCACGGCCTGGACCTGCACATTCAATCCGGCGAGTTCTGCGTCTTTGTCGGTCCCTCGGGCTGTGGCAAATCCACCCTGCTGCGTCTGATTGCCGGACTCGAAAGCGTCACCTCGGGTGATGTGATGCTGGAGGATCAACGGGTTAACCAGATCCCCGCTGCCCAGCGTGGTCTGGCAATGGTGTTTCAGTCCTATGCCCTGTATCCGCACATGACCGTGGCGCAAAACCTGTCGTTTGGCCTGGAAAACATGGGCATGAGTCGAGACGAGGTCGCGTCCCGGGTCAACGAAGCGGCTCGCATGTTGCAGATCGAGGATTACCTGAAACGCAAACCCACCCAGCTATCCGGCGGTCAGCGCCAACGGGTCGCCATTGGTCGGGCCGTGGTGCGCGAACCCAAGGTATTCCTGTTCGATGAACCCCTGTCCAACCTAGACGCCGAGCTGCGCGTGGCGATGCGCAGCGAAATTGCCCAACTGCACAAGCGCCTGGGCAACACCATGATTTACGTGACCCACGACCAGGTCGAGGCCATGACCATGGCCGACAAGATCGCCGTATTGCGGGCCGGACAACTTGAGCACTTCGGTGCACCGCTGACGCTGTACAACCGCCCGAACAATTTATTCGTGGCCGGGTTTATTGGCTCGCCGCGCATGAACTTTATCCCCGCCCAGGTCCGGGCAGGCACCTTGCAATTAACCAGCGCCACGATTCCCCTGGCCGAGCACTTTGCGACCCAGAACGATCAATCGGTGGTGGTCGGCATCCGAGCCGGACATGTCAGCCCCAGCGAACAGGCCCATGTGCACCTGACCCTGAACAGCATCGAGCAACTTGGCGGGGAGACCTATCACCATGGCCAACTTGAGGACGGTACGGACTTTACTTGGCACTGTGTCGGTCAGTCGGGCTATCGCATCGGCGATGTGATCGGACTGGCCCTGGAGATTGACGAGATCCATTTGTTCGACGCCGAGACAGAGCAAACCCTAAGAAAACCCAATTAACTGGTGTTATTGACAGCATGCTGGGCTACATTCGGCGCCATGCAACGACACCTGTTATATGTCCTATCGCGTTTCGGTTAAGGCCCTGGCCGCGTTTACCGCGAAACGGGGCGATCTAGACCTACGCTTTACCCCTGCCCCCAGCGCCGAGGACGGCCAGGGCATCCATCGCATGATCGGTGCGCGACGCGGCGGGGATTATCAAACCGAAGTGCCCCTGCACTACACCTATGCCGATTTGGAGATCAGTGGCCGTGCCGACGGCTTTGACCCCAGCATCCCTCGACTTGAGGAAATCAAATCTCACCGAGTGCCCATTGACCGAGTTCCGGACAATCACCGGCACCTGGCCTGGGCCCAGTTAAAGCTGTACGCCGCGATGGTGTGCGAGGCCCAAGACCTGCCCTCGCTTGAGTTGTCCCTAACCTATGTACACGTAGTCACGCTGGAAGAATCCCCCGAGATCCAGCGCCTGTCCCGGGTCGAACTGAGGGAGTACTTGCACCAGCAATGCGAGGGATTTTTAAGCTGGGCCGAGGCACAAACTCAACACATCGACAAACGTAATCAGGCCTGCCGCACGCTGGAATTCCCCTATCCCACCTATCGCACCGGGCAGCGAACGCTGGCCGAGCAGGTCTTTCGCGCCTGCAAAACACAAACGCATCTGCTGGCCCAGGCGACCACCGGGATTGGCAAAACCTTGGCCACCCTGTTCCCACAGATCAAGGCCTTGGGGCACGCCGGGCTGGATCGGATTTTCTTTTTGAGTGCCAAAACCCCAGGCCGGCAATTGGCCCTGGACAGCTTGTCCCAGCTGGCGCCCGAGCGCACGCCGATACGGGTCCTGGAGTTGGTGGCGTTAGAAAAATCCTGTGTGCATCCCGAGAATGCCTGTCACGGGGATTCCTGCCCATTGGCCCAAGGCTTTTACGATCGCTTGAGTGCAGCGCGTTGGCAGGCCAGCCAGACCCGCTGGTGGGATCAGGGGTATATGGCGGATGTGGCCCGGCAACATGGGATTTGCCCCTATTGGTTTAGTCACGAAATGGCCCAGTGGGCGGACGTGGTGGTCGGTGACTACAACTACTATTTTGACGACAGCGCCCTGCTGTTTGCCCTGAGCCAAGTGCATGGTTGGCGGGTCGGGGTCTTGGTGGACGAGGCGCATAACCTGATTGGCCGGGCTCGCGACATGTACAGCGTCGAGCTGTCCGAAGCTTCCTTGGAGCAGGCCCTGGACACGGCTCCCCCTGCGATCAAACGGGCCCTGACACCGGTCGCCCAAGACTGGCCGCATTGGTACGCAGGCCAAACCGAGGACCATCGCATCTACCCGGATCTGTCCGAACGACTGCTGCGCACGCTGCAAAAGGCCGTCTCGGCCATCACCGGGGCCCTGGCTGACGCCCCGCAGCGCCAGGACGGTGAGTACATGCGGTTCTTTTTCAATGCCATGCAGTTTGTTCGCCTGGCTGAATGCTTTGATCACGACAGCCTGTTCGACGTCACCCTGGATACCCGTAACCCTCTGCGAATTCAAAGCACTTTGGGCATCCGCAACCTGATTCCAGCTCAGTTCCTAGAACCCAGGTTCAAGTATTCGGTCAGCACCACCTTGTTTTCGGCGACCCTGATTCCCGCGCACTACCACCAGAACTTGCTGGGACTGCCGGCCGAGACTCCATTCATCGACGTCGAGTCGCCCTTTCATTCCGACCAGCTCAATGTTCAGGTACCCCACCGGCTGTCGACCCGTTTTCGCGATCGCCAGGCCAGTCTGGCCCGGGTCGTCGAGATCATCAGCCATCAGGTCGCTACCCAGCCGGGCAACTACATCGCGTTTTTTAGTAGCTACCAATACCTGGAACAGGTTCAGGCGGCACTGCCCCCGCTGCCGGTGACCCTGCGGCCGCAATGGTCGGGTATGAACGAGTCCGAACGGGGCGCTTGGCTGAACTCCTTTACGGAGGATTCACGTAACCTGGGCCTGGCGGTGCTGGGTGGCGCATTTTCCGAGGGTATCGACCTGCCTGGTGCCCGACTGATTGGCGCCTTTGTGGCCACCCTGGGGATGCCTGCAAACTCGGACTTGAACGAGGCCCTACGGGTACGCCTGGATGCGCGATTTAGCCAAGGCTTTGACTATGCCTATCGATTCCCCGGTTTACAGAAGGCAATCCAGGCCGCCGGACGGGTCATTCGCGACACCCAGGATCAAGGCACCTTGTTTCTGTTGGATGAGCGGTATCTGGAACCGATCAATGCCCAGTGCCTGCCGAGCTGGTGGCAGATTCAGCGGTCAAGCCATTAGTCTTATCCCTCGGCAACGCAAAGAATTTTAGGCTACAATCCCGCGCACTAATTTTGGTGCCCGTGACCCGTGCTTTGCGGCTCTCACGTCCCACCTGTAAGTCGTCACGAATCGAAATCGACCGGACGGCTTGGCAACCGCCGCACATCAAAAGAAGCGTCCAAACGGCACCTTTATTTGCCACGCACAGGACGCCAACTTAATAAAAACGCCCCCATGCCATGCGCCCCAATGCAGCGCGCGGCCGGTGCGAGTTTTTTGAGTGCGGCCCTCAGTGAAATAGGGAGATGTATGAGTTTTTATTCTGAATACCTGCAAGAGATCGCAGAACGCAACGCCGAAGGCCTAGCCCCTAAGCCGATCGACAGCGCCGATCTGTTGAGCGAAATCGTCGCACAAATCAAAGATGCCAATCACGAACACCGTGCCGATTCCCTGCAGCAATTGATTTACAACACCCTGCCTGGCACCACCGGCGCCGCTGGGGTCAAAGCTGATTTCCTGAAAACCGTCATTCTGGGCGAGAACTCAGTCGCTGAAATTACCCCCGATTTTGCCTTTGAACTGCTGTCGCACATGAAGGGTGGCCCTTCGGTTCGCGTTTTGTTAGATCTGGCCCTGGGCCAAGACGCCGCGATCGCCAGCCAAGCCGCGAATGTATTAAAGACTCAGGTATTCCTGTACGAAGCCGACACGGACCGCCTAAAGGCCGCGTTTGAGTCGGGCAACGCCATTGCCAAACAGATCCTGGAAAGTTACGCCCAGGCCGAGTTCTTTACGCAACTGCCCGACATTCCCAAGAAAGTCGAACTGGTGACCTTTGTTGCCGCGGTAGGCGATATTTCTACCGACCTGTTATCGCCGGGCAACCAGGCACACTCACGCTCGGATCGTGAATTGCACGGTCGCTGCATGTGCTCACCCGAAGACCAGCAAACCATTACCAAACTCAAAGAAGCCAACCCCGGCCGCAAGGTCATGATGATTGCCGAAAAAGGCACCATGGGCGTCGGTTCTTCACGGATGTCGGGCGTCAACAACGTGGCCCTGTGGGCCGGCGAGTCCACCAGCCCCTACGTGCCCTTTGTTAACTATGCCCCGGTCGTCGGCGGCACCAACGGCATTTCGCCAATCTTCCTGACCACCGTGGGCGTGACCGGCGGTATCGGTCTGGATTTGAAAAACTGGGTCAAGAAAGTCGACGCCAGCGGCAACACTGTATTGGACGCCAACGGCGATCCCGAATTGGAACAGGTGTATTCAGTCGACACCGGCACCTTGCTGACCATCGACACCGAGGCCAAGACGCTGATCAAAGACGGCCAGGTCGTGGCGGACGTCTCGTCGGCCTTTACGCCGCAAAAAGTCGAGTTCATGAAGGCCGGCAGCTCCTACGCCGTGACCTTTGGCAAGAAGCTGCAAACCATCGCCGCTGAAACCCTGGGCATCGAAGCCCCCCAGGTCTATGCCCCGTCCAAGGAAGTCTCGGTGGCCAACCAAGGCCTGACAGCGGTCGAGAAAATCTTTAACAACAACGCGGTCGGCGTAACCGAGGGCGTTCAGTTGCACGCCGGTTCCGACGTACGGGTCCGAGTCAACATCGTGGGGTCCCAGGACACCACCGGCCTGATGACTGCGCAGGAGCTGGAGTCCATGGCGGCCACGGTGATCTCACCCTCGGTCGACGGCGCCTATCAGTCTGGCTGTCACACCGCATCGGTCTGGGACAAAAAGGCCCAGGCCAACATTCCCAAGCTGATGAGCTTTATGAACAAGTTCGGCCTGATCACGGCCCGTGACCCCTTGGGCGGCTATCACGCCATGACCGACGTGATCCACAAGGTGTTGAACGACATCACCATTGACGAGTGGTCCGTGATCATCGGCGGTGACTCGCACACCCGTATGTCCAAAGGTGTCGCGTTTGGCGCCGACTCAGGCACCGTGGCCATTGCCCTGGCGACCGGCGAAGCGGCCATGCCCATTCCCGAGTCGGTCAAAGTGACCTTTACCGGCGAGATGCAAGACGGCATGGACTTCCGTGACATCGTGCACGCGACCCAGCAGCAGATGCTGAAAAAGTTCGGCGAGAACGTATTCCAGGGCCGTGTCATCGAAGTTCACCTGGGAACCCTGCTGGCGGACCAGGCCTTTACCTTTACGGACTGGACTGCAGAAATGAAGGCCAAGGCCTCGATCTGTATCTCGCAGCCTGAAACCCTGATCGAGTCACTGGAACTGGCCAAGAGCCGTATCCAGATCATGATCAACAAAGGCATGGATAACGACGTCCAGATGCTGCAAGGCCTGATCGACAAAGCCGACGCTCGCATTGCCGATATCAATAACGGCACCGGCCGCCCGGTTCTGATGCCCGACAACAACTGCGAATACTTCGCGGAATTGACCGTGGACTTGAACACCATCGTCGAGCCGATGATTGCGGATCCGGACGTCGACAACGACGACCCGTCCAAGCGCTATACCCACGATGCCATTCGTCCGCTGTCCTACTACGCCGGTCAGCGCCAGGTCGATTTGGGCTTTGTGGGTTCCTGCATGGTGCACAAGGACGACGTCAAAATTGTCGTGCAAATTTTGCGCAATCTGGAAGCCAAACAGGGCAATGTCGAATTCAAGGCACCCCTAGTGGTGGCGGCCCCGACTTACAACATCATTGTTGAGTTGAAAGCCGAAGGTGACTGGGAAATTCTGCAGAAATATGCCGGTTTCGAATTCGATGACAATGCGCCGAAACAGGCAGCACGCACCGAATACGACAACATCCTGTATCTGGAACGCCCCGGCTGTAACCTGTGCATGGGTAACCAGGAAAAGGCCGCCCGCGGTGACACGGTGTTCGCCACCTCCACTCGTCTGTTCCAAGGACGCGTGGTCGAGGACCGGGCCGACAAGAAAGGCGAGTCGTTGCTGGCTTCCACACCAGTAGTCGTGCTGTCCGCCATCCTGGGACGCGCGCCGACGCTTGAGGAGTACCGTGAGGCTGTGGTCGGCATTCAACTGACCCAGTTCACCCCGCCCACCGAAGAGCTGAACATGATTCCCATGGTCAACGCGGGATAATCGATCGCCGATCGAAACGGCCCTCGCTTGGTAACAAGCGGGGGCTTTTTTATGGCGGGTTATCGGCCAGGGCCAATAAATAAGATGCCGGTCCCACGGCCCTCGGTTATAGTAAGTAAGTTGTACGAGGGCACCATGTTTTCATCCATCCAAGCCATAAAAGCGGCCATGTTTGCCGACGAGCATCCGGATCTTGACGTTGGCCGTCTGCGAATTCTGCGCTACGCGTTCAAGTTATTTGGTTGGATGGCCATCGCCAGTACGCTGGCCGCCGGCCTAAGTTGGCTGTTTGTAACCGACTCAGAATTTACTCCGTTACAAGTGCTCATCTACGCATTGGTCGCGCTGTTTTGCCACTTCGCCAACCCCACCCGGTTGATCTGGGCATTTTTTGCTGCCTTGGGTCCCTTGGCGATGGCCATCGCCGCCGCCCTTGAAAACAGCGTGCTATTTATCTTTGTGGGCATGTTTTTTAGCGTTTTTGGCATGACTCTATTTTTTGGCGCCTTGCGCGGCATGCTGTACCTGACGGGGATGTACCTGGCCCTGATCATTGCCATCTTCAGCGATTTCTTGGTGCACAGCCCGGCAGAATTGGCTCGGCTGCCAGCCTACTTTTTTGCCAGCGCCTGCATGGTGCTGTGCCTGGGGGTTGTGCTTCGCAGCCTTACCGACACGTTTCACACCCGGGATAAAAAAGAAGACGAACTGCAATCGGTCAACCAACGCCTGAACAGCGCCTTGTGCGCGGAGCAGGCCTCGGTCACCCGGCTGACACAGGTGCAGGATGAGTTAAACGCATCCGTCGAAAATCTGCGTAGCGCCCGTTACGACTTAGAAGAGAAAACCTTAAAGCAACAGGAAATCTTTGCCATCATCGGCCATGAACTGCGCGCACCGGCGGCGGGCATTGCCACCATCGCCGAGGACACCGAGCATTATCCGACCAACCAAGCCCTGCTGAGTCAAATGTCCGCGCAATTGCTAAGAGTCCTGGACGATATGCGCCAAATTGTTCAACAGCAATTGCAGCACCCGATCAAAATCGAACCGGTGCTTATGAGCGAGCTTTTGCAAAGCGTGGCCCTGCAAATGCAGGCGCCGCTGGAGAACAATCGGCTGACCCTATCGACACAGCTGGGCTCAACGCCAATCGATCTGGCCGCGACGTCGATATGCATCGACCGATATCGGATCGAGACGATGTTGACCAATCTGATTCGCAATGCCTGTGTTCATTCGGCGGGCAGCAAACTGCAGGTGATCTGCAACGTCGTGGATCGGGAATTCGTGATCCAGGTCGAGGACGATGGTCGAGGCATGGCCCATCTCAGCGAACAGGAAATGTTTTCGCCTTGGGTCCGCGGTGATTCCACGGCCCCAGGAACTGGCCTGGGACTGACAATCGTCGAGCGCGCCGCGACCGAACTTGGGGGCACAGTTAGCATCTCGAGCAGCCCCAGTGGGGGCGCCAGCATTCAGGTCTGTGTACCGCTGCAGCAAAGTGTTTCCACACCTGTCGCCCCTCTCGATAGGATCGCCCTGGACCAGTTGAATTTGGTCGTGGTGGATGACGACGAAACCCTAGGATTTCTGATGAAACGGCGGTTCACCCCACTGTTTCAATCGGTGCACTTGTTTGATAACCCCGAGGTGGCCTTGGCCGAGGTGTTGGATAATCCCCCTGACGTATTGATCACCGACAACTTCATGCCCCAGATGAGTGGCGTTGAGCTGATCACACGCCTGCGTGCCCGAGGGTTTGACCGACCGATTATTGGATCGACCGGGGCGGATTTGTTCGAGGGTACGCACCCCATGCTGGAAGCCGGCGCGAATGAG
>CALKMT010000026.1 GCA_938091715.1 uncultured Litorivicinus sp. | reverse complement strand
GCCGTATTGGCGGACTCGAAAAACTTGGTACGCGCGGCCGAACGGCTGGGCAAGACCCCCTCTGGGGTGTCCATGTCCCTGCGCCAGTTAGAGCGGGACATTGGCGGGCGCCTGTTTGAATCGGATCGCAAAACGCACCTGACCGATTTGGGCCGCCTGGTGCTAAAAGAAGCCCGCCGCAACCTGGCCAGCTTTGATGCCAGCGTGCAAACCATTCGCGATCACGTCGAGGCCGAGGGGCAAACCCTGCGTATCGGCGCGGTGCCCTCGGCTATGCAGCACCTGTTGCCGCCACTGCTGGCCGAGTTTCAACGCCTGTATCCCGACGTCCATCTGGAAATCCGCGACCAGGACAGCAACGCCCTGCAGGACGCCCTAGACACCCAGCGCCTTGATTTGGTGGTGCGCTCGCACGAACGTCCGGTCGACAACCCCTGGGTCAACGACCGGCTGGGCTGGGTCCTGCCGCGCAGCCATCCCTTGGCCGAGCACGATCATCTGACTCTGGCCCAGGTGGTGGACACGGCACTGATTTCGAACCAGCTGTGCCAGCGCAGCGAGCACCAGGATCTGCAAGCGCTCGACCGAGCCTCCAGCACTCGAGTGTTCAGCACGCCTTCGCTGTTGACCCTGATCCGGCAGGGCGTCGGCATCACGGTGCTGCCCGAGCTCACCGTGCGCGGGGATCCCGAGCTGACCTTTGTGCCGATTGCGCCGGCTCGATTCCGCTACCTAAAACTGCACACGCAAAGCAAACCTTCACAGGCCTGTCAGGATTTTACCGACCTGGCCTTTGACGAGCGCTTTAGTGGCGTGGGCCTTAGCCACCAGATTTCTTGAGGAACGACCTTTCTGACGCCATTGGGCAGGTCAGGCGAAAACCCGGCCGATACACTGGCCCCATAACGATAACTGAGTGACCAACATGCTGACGATCAGCGACGACGACATCCGCGACGCCATTCAACCGCACCAGGACTTGCCGGGGGCGATGCTGCCGGTGTTGCACGCCATCCAAGATCGCTTTGGCTACCTGCCGGCCAATTCCGTTGCGGTGGTGGCCCAAGCCCTGCAAGTCAGCCGCGCCGAGGTCGACGGGGTGATCAGCTTTTATCACCACTACCGCCGTCAGCCCGCAGGCGCCCATGTGGTTCAGGTCTGTCGCGCCGAAGCCTGCCAGGCCCGGGGCTCGCGGGCACTAGAAAGCCACCTGAAGTCCTCGTTGGGTATCGACTATCACCAGACCACCCCGGACAACGAAATCACGCTGGAGCCGGTTTATTGTTTAGGCAACTGCGCCTGTGGGCCGAACCTGCTGATCGATGACCAGGTCGCCGCCCGGGTCACCCCGGACAAGGCCGATCATTTAATGGATGCCCTGCGCCATCAGGCCCTGGAGATCCAATCATGATCTATGTGCCCTGCGACACCACCGCCATCAGCCTGGGCGCTAACCAGATTGCCGACGAGATTCGCGCCCTGGATCCCGAGGTGACGATTAAACGAAACGGCACCCGGGGCCTGTTTTGGCTCGAACCCCTGATCGAGGTCGACACGCCTCAGGGGCGGATTGCCTATGGCCCATTGGAGCTCGGCGAGGTGACCCCCGAGTTACTGGCCGGCGGCGCCCACCCCAAGCGCTTGGGCGACATTGAATCGCACCCCTACCTGGCCAAGCAAAACCGTCTGACCTTTGCCCGGATCGGCAAGATCGATCCCCTGTCGCTGGCGGATTATCGCGAGACAGGGGGCTTTGACGGACTTATAAATGCGATTAACAAAACGCCACAAGGCATTGTTTCAGATGTAAAAAATAGTGGTTTGCGTGGGCGTGGTGGCGCGGCCTTCCCGACCGGCATCAAATGGCAAACCGTGCTGGATGCTCCCGGCACGCAAAAGTACATCGTGTGCAATGCCGACGAGGGCGACAGTGGCACCTTTGCCGATCGTCTGGTCATGGAGTGCGACCCCTATCAGCTGATCGAGGGCATGATCATTGCCGGCCTGGCGGTCGGGGCGAATCAGGGCTACATCTATCTGCGCCGGGAATACCCGCTGGCCGATCGGATCCTGCGCGCCGCGATCGAGAACTGCTACACCGACGGCTGGTTGGGGGCCGACATACAGGGCAGCGGCCAGGCCTTTGACCTAGAGGTTCGACTGGGCGCGGATGCCTATATCTGTGGCGAAGAAACCAGCCTGCTCGAGTCCTTGGAGGGCAAGCGCGGCCTAGTGCGCTCCAAACCCCCACTGCCAGCCCTGAAAGGCCTGTTTGGCCAGCCCACGGTGGTCAACAACGTACTGTCCCTGTCCGCGGTGCCCTTTATCCTGGCCCAGGGCCCGGACGCCTATCAGCAGTGCGGCTTTGGCCGCAGTCGCGGCACCCTGCCCATTCAATTGGCAGGCAACATTGCCCAGGGCGGCCTGATCGAGATTGATTTCGGCATCAGCCTGCGCGAGATCGTCGAGGACTTTGGCGGCGGCACCGCCAGCGGCCGTCCCATGCGAGCCATTCAAGCCGGCGGGCCACTGGGCGCGTATCTGGCCGAGCACGACTGGGATACGCCCATGGACTACGAGGCCTTTGCCGAGAAAAACGCGGTCCTGGGGCACGGCGGTGTGGTGGTCTTTGACGATCAAGTCAATATGGCCGAGCAGGCCCGCTTCAGCATGGAATTCTGTGCCGCGGAATCCTGTGGCAAGTGCACCCCCTGCCGCATCGGCAGCACCCGGGGAGTCGAGGTCATCGACCGCATCTGCGCGGGCGAAAACCCACAACAGAACACCGATTTATTGCACGATTTATGTGACACCATGGAGCTGGGATCCCTATGCGCCATGGGCGGCATGACACCCTTTCCGGTGCGCAGTGCCCTGGTCCACTTTCCCGACGACTTTGCAGCCGCGGAGGCCGAACAATGATCAAGCATTTCAACCCCAACAGCGACAAGGATCTGGGCACTCCTGCCCCCCGGGGCAGCGATCAGATGGTCGATGTGACCATCGACGGTCAGCAGATCCGCGTCCAGGCCGGCACCAGCATCCTGCGGGCCGCAGCCCTGGCGGACATCAACATTCCGAAACTGTGCGCCAGCGACAACCTAGAGGCCTTTGGCTCGTGCCGGCTGTGTGCGGTCAAGGTAGAAGGCCGCCGGGGCATGCCCGCCAGCTGCACCACCCCGGTCGAGAACGGCATGCAGGTCACCACCCAGGATGGCGACATCGCCAAGCTGCGACGCAACGTGATGGAGCTGTACATCTCGGATCACCCGCTGGACTGCCTGACCTGTCCGGCCAACGGCGACTGCGAATTGCAGGACATGGCCGGCGCCGTGGGACTGCGCGAAGTGCGCTACGGGTTTGAGGGCGAGAACCATCTGACCGCCGAGAAAGACCAATCCAACCCCTACTTCACCTTTGATGCCAGCAAATGCATCGTTTGCAGCCGCTGCGTGCGGGCCTGCAGCGAAGTCCAGGGCACCTTCGCCCTGACCATCGATGGCCGCGGCTTTGATTCCAAGGTCAGCGCCGGGGGCCAGGACTTTATGGACTCGGAGTGCGTCAGTTGTGGCGCCTGTGTCCAGGCCTGCCCGACCGCGACCCTGATGGAAAACAGCGTGATCGAGCACGGCGTGCCGGAGCATTCCAAGGTCACCACCTGTGCCTATTGCGGCGTCGGCTGCAGCTTCAAAGCCGAAATGAAGGGCGACCAACTGATTCGCATGGTCCCGTACAAGGGCGGTGACGCCAACCACGGCCACAGTTGCGTCAAAGGCCGCTTTGCCTTTGGCTATGCCACGCACAAAGACCGCATCACCAAGCCGATGATTCGTAACGACATCAACGAACCCTGGCAAGAGGTCGAGTGGGACGAGGCGCTGTCCTTTGCTGCCAAACGCCTGCGCGACGTGCAGGCCCATTACGGCCAGCACTCCATTGGCGGCATTACCAGCAGCCGCTGCACCAACGAAGAAACCTACCTGGTGCAAAAGTTGATCCGTGCCGGGTTTGGCAACAACAACACCGACACCTGCGCTCGGGTCTGTCACAGCCCCACCGGCTATGGCTTGAAGATGACCCTGGGCGAGTCCGCTGGCACCCAGACCTTTGACTCGATTCGCGACACCGACGTCATGATTGTGGTCGGCGCCAACCCGACAGACGCCCACCCGGTGTTTGCCAGTGCCATGCGCCGCCGGTTGCGCGAAGGCGCCCAGCTGATCGTCATCGATCCCCGGGCCATCGACTTGTTGACCACCCCAGGTGCCGGCCCCGCCCATCACCTGCCGCTGCGCCCGGGCACCAACGTCGCCATGATTAATGCCATTGCCCACGTGATCGTGACCGAGGGCTATGAGGACGCTGAGTTTGTGGCCAACCGCTGCGATCCCGTGGCCTATCAAAAGTGGCGCGACTTTATTACCCAGCCGGATCAAAGCCCCGAGGCCATGGCCGCGCACACCGGGGTGGATGCGGAGCTGGTCCGCCAGGCCGCCCGGGTCTTTGGCCAGGGGCGTAATGGCGCGATTTATTATGGACTTGGCGTAACCGAGCACAGCCAGGGCAGCACCATGGTCATGGGCATTGCCAACTTGGCGCTGGCGACCGGCAACATTGGCCGTGAAGGCGTCGGCGTGAATCCCTTGCGGGGCCAGAACAACGTTCAAGGCGCCTGTGACATGGGCAGCTTTCCCCACGAGTTACCCGGCTATCAACACGTCAGCGACAGCACCGCACGGGCGCGTTTTGAGGCCAATTGGGGCGTCTCGATCGACCCCCATCCGGGGCTGCGCATTCCGAACATGTTCGACGCCGCGATTGCTGGGGAATTCAAGGGCATGTACGTCCAGGGCGAGGACATTGCCCAGTCCGATCCCAACACCCAGCACGTCGAGGCGGCGTTGCGGTCACTGGATTGCCTGATCGTTCAGGACATCTTTTTAAACGAAACCGCCAAGTTCGCTCATGTGCTGCTGCCGGGCTCGACCTTTTTGGAAAAGGACGGGACCTTTACCAACGCCGAACGCCGCATCAACCGGGTTCGCCAGGTCATGCCGCCGGTGGCAGGAATGGCCGACTGGCAGGTAACCCAAGCCCTGGCCCAGGCCCTGGGCTATCCCATGGACTACCAGCACCCCAGCGAAATCATGGACGAGATCGCGCAACTGACCCCCAGCTTTCACGGGGTCAGCTATGACAAGTTG
>CALKMT010000025.1 GCA_938091715.1 uncultured Litorivicinus sp. | reverse complement strand
GCGCCGATGGTAGTGTGGGGTCTCCCCATGTGAGAGTAGGTCATCGCCAAGCTTTAATTACGGAACCCCCAGTGGGGCCTCGCGGCCCTGCTGGGGGTTTTCTCTTTTATACCCGGTCGATTTCTGCCTCTCACATGGGGTCCCCATGGGAGAGTAGGGTGAGCAGGGGTTTCGAGCCCACATCGTGGCGAGCCTGCGAACGCCCGAGGCTATGCTGAGGGCCGGGCAGCGAAGCTGGCGCCAAGCTTTTGGTTCGTGCGCTAGGATTCCCTTTCCCGTGGCTCGCGCTCAGTGACCTAGAGACTTACACTGATTGGCCGTCACTCAAGGCTTAACCCACCGTGCCCAGAACTGTTTCCTTCTTCTTGATTCCAGGCTTCGCACTTACCTCATTTTCTCTCGCGACCGAGGCGTTAACGGCGACCAATCGAGTCAGTGGTGAGTCTCTGTACCATTACTTGGCGTGCAGCCCCGAAGCGACTGAATCAGGCCAGCCTGTTCTGAGCTCCAGTCAGTATCAAGTATTGACGACTGCGACGTATGAAGCGGGTTTAGACGCGGACGTGCTAATCGTCTGCAGTTATGAAGGTGCAGCAAGTTATCGTAATTCCAGTTTTGAGCGGGCGTTGGCTCGGGCGGTGTCTCAGGGCAAGACCGTTGTAGGCATTTCCTGTGGCGCATTTTTATTGGCCCGTGCCGGGGTGTTAAGCCAGGGAGCGTGCACCTTGGTGCCGGACTACCGGCCGGTGTTTGCTGAGCTTTTTCCGGGGATTCAAATACATGACAGCATTTTCACAGTGCAGGATACGGTCATGACCAGTGCCGGCGGCACCTCAACTTTAGACATGATGCTGTCATTGGTGGGCCAGGAACAGGGAGCTGACTTGGTCAGATTGGTTGCCCGTCAATTTATGCAAGATCGGGTGCGAACCCAAGAACAGATTGACCTGACCCAGCGTCATCTGGGCTTTCGCATAAAAAGCTTGGTGCTGGGTAATGCGGTTGAGCTCATGGACAAGACCATCGAGGATCCTTTGGCGATCGCCGAGCTGGCACAGCGAATTGGTACCACGCCGAGAAACTTGGCCGCGGTGTTCAAGAAGCACCTAAACGTGACCCCTGGCCGCTATTATCTGCAGCTGCGCTTGCGGGTGGCCAAGGAGCTGCTGAATCAAACGGACCTGAGTCTGTCCAACATAGCCTTGGCCTGTGGCTTTAAGACCCAAAGCCATTTTAGCCGCAGCTTTCGCATGGCCTACGGCGTTTCGGCTAGCCAGTGGCGGCGGGAGCACTAGCCGCGCCTCTGGGTGCCAGGATTGCCAGTACGGCCAACACGATGCCGCCGTAAACGGCTGCCCAGCCTAAGGAGGCATAACCTACTAGGCAGGCCATTGTGCCCAGAATTGCGACGACCCGTGCCCAGCCCCGAAGCAGGCACACCGCGCTGATCATCGCGGCCAGATAGACCAATACGAAATGAGCGTTGGCCAACAGGATCAGTTGCGGAAGATCAAACCAGTCCAGATAAAAGATCAGGGTGCACAGGGCACAGACCAGCATGATGGTGTTCAGCGCCCCAGTAGGTACTTCACGGGAATCTCGCCGCGCCAAAAAACCGGCAAGTTTTCCCTCGTCAGCCAGGGACCACAGCCCACGACTGAAGCCGTTAACGTAGGTATTGACCGATGCAAAGCATGCGGCAAAACCAAAGACCGACAAGGCGATTGCCCCGGCTGGGCCGAAGTGGGCCTGGGCCACCAGAATTAATGCCTCGGCCGTGACTTGTTCAAATCCGGCGGCGATTACGGTGGCGGAACACAAGTAATAGACGATCCCGGCCAGCATAACTCCACCAAAGACTCCCCAGGGGATGTCGCGATCGGGATCTTTAAATTCTTCGGCCAGGTTAGCGACGATTTCGAGTCCTAGAAAACACCACAACATCAGGCCGGCGGCTTGGAATACTGAGCCTAAGTCGGCCCCGTCAAAGCGCGGAGTGCTGGCTGCCAGGGACACCGGAGTGGCGATGGCCAAGGCGCAAATGAAAGCCAAGGTGCCGAGGATAATCAGTGTCTGTACCCAGGCTGATGCCTTTAGGCCCGCCCGGTTGAGTCCATAGCAGCAGGCCAAAACGCTCAACTGAGCCAGCAGATCGTAGGGCTTTGGCAGGGGAATCAGTTGTTTAAGAAAGACCATGGCCAACAGCAAGGCTGCAGGCAGTCCGACCGGAATGACACTAATTAGAACCAGAGCAATGGTCCATTCAGCACGGGGGCCCAACGCGCGTCCGACCCAGTGACTGACCCCACCGGCATGGGGGTAGGTGCGCCCGAGTCGCCCGAACACTAATGCCATGGGCAGCATAAAGCTGATCAGGAGTAACCAAGAGACCAAGGCGCCGCTGCCCGCCATCTGAACGCCTAGCACTGGTACCACAAACACACTGGAGCCCAGCAAGGAGGTGGCGAGCAGAACGAGTCCACCGAGGCGGCCCAGTTTAGGTTGAGTGCGGGTCATGGATGTACTCGAAATTTTGCGCCAGAGTACACCGGCGGGCTGGCTTAGACTAGCAAGGAGGCGGCCAACACAATGGCGACGAGCCCGATCAACTGTTGTGCGTACTGTGACATGCACGGGAGTATGCGTGAGGCGTCAAGCGCAGGCATTGCCCTTTAGATCAAGGAGTACGCACATCTTACCCCTCCCCACTGACGGCCATTAACAAAAATAGGACAGCTGAGATCGGTCAGTACTTCGCCGGTGTCCCGTCGATAGGTCAGGATCATGTGTTCTCGATCATGGTTTCCCGCAGTTTGACCCACACGATCCGTAAAAATGCGTTTGGTGCGGTTGCCGGTCAGGTCTTTGGCGGGATCACCGGTCAATGGCTGACAAAACCGGTTGTTGTGGGTGGGCACGTACCCGTTGGGATCAATGGCGATCATGTAGATTAGCCAGTCATGCTCGGCCAATACCTGCTCTTGGATTGGGGGCAGTATGCGGTCAAAGGCGCGGTCGTAGCGAGTCGTATACCGACTGGGATTGGTTCCTTCGATGGTGCGGTAATGGGTGTCCCATAGGTCTTCTGCGGTTAATTCGCCGCCGGCGATCAGATCAGCGAAGGCCATGGCCATTTGCTCGGCGACGGACTTGCAGATCGCGGTGGCTTGGGCGTGCCGGGGGTGGCTGGTGTCCTTGGCCGTATGGAAGACTTCCAGGGTATTTCGCATGAACCCCGTTTGTAGGGTCAGAGCGCTGGAAAGAGATTCAAGGTCTTGGGACAGGGATTTGTTTTGTTCGTTGATGTAAGCGATTTTTCCCAGCGCGTTGGCGGCGGCCTCAACACCGGAGGTCTGCTCTCGACTGGCGATTTGAATCGCCTGGACGGCGCCATCAAATCCGGTGATCCCAGAAAACACGCGATCCATCAGGTCCTGCACTTCCCGGGCTCCGGTTTGGCCGGCATGGGTGGCTGCACTCACGTTGCCTAGCAACTCACGAACGTGCTTGCTCTGTTCGCCGGCGCGGCCGGCCAAGGCGGCGACCTCTTGTGCCACCACGGTAAAACCCCGGCCGGCTTCACCCGCTCGCGCCGCTTCGACAGAAGCATTGAGTGCCAGCAGGTTGGTTTGAAAGGCGATTTGATCGATCGCTTCTAGAATCAAGCTGGTTTTGTCGACCTGGGCTTGGATACTGGCCATCTGCTCGCTGGTTCGGCTAAGGGCCAGGCTGCCTTGCTGCGCGGCCTCGGTCAGGGCCTGGCTCTGTTCGGCCAAAGAATTGGTGCTGTCTAGATTGCCGCTGATGGTGCTTTCGAGCTCGCGCATCGCCCCGGCGGTCTGATCTAACTCACCTGATGCCAACAGGGTTCGTTCGGACAGTCGAGTAGCACGTTGGCTGAGGAGGTCAGCAGAGTTTTCGACTTCGGTGGCGCTGTCCAGCGATTGGCGAATCGATTCGTTCAGCGTTGCAAACGCTGCGGCGGCGCTGGACCCCAGCCGTCCTTTGATGGCCGGCAGGTCTGACAGATCGCACTGGGCAATGGCGTTGAGTGCCGCCTCGACATTGTTGCGAGTACTGGGATCGCGTAACGACACCAGCCAACCCTGATCGAATTGAGAAACCTTGGCTTGGAGCCCATCCGGTGTGGATAGGACTTGGCCATCGGACAGTTCTTGTGCCGCCTGCCAGAAGTCGATTTGGCTGACGGGATGGTTGCTGTCGATCACCGTTCCATCGGAATCGAGCAGCAAGGCTTTGGTGGGAATCGCCTGTAATAAAGAGGGCACGCCATCACTCCTTGTTTGTCGACTTTGGATCGACCTTGCTAGGAATAACTTAAGGGGCGGTGACCTCGATATTGTCGATCAATCGTGCTTTTCCTAATTGGGCTGCGGTCAGGATGACTAAAGACTTTTGCGAGTGGCCTGGGGCGGTCAAATTTTGCGCACAGCGAATCTCGAAATAGTCGGTTTTCAAACCACCTTGATCGATGTGTTCCCGGCCGCTACGTTCAATCTGGCCGTAGTCCAGGTTGCCTGACGTGATTTGCTCCGCCGCCCAGCGCAACGCCTGATAAATCACTGGAGCGGTCTGACGTTCGTCCTGACTTAAATAGCTGTTGCGACTGGAAAGCGCCACTCCATCAGCGTCGCGACCGGTGGGCACGCCTTGAATCTCAACCGGCAGTAACAGATCACTGACCATGCGACGAATAACGGCCAATTGTTGGTAGTCCTTGCGCCCAAAGAAGGCCACATCGGATTGGACAATGTTGAAGAGCTTGGCAACCACTGTGGCTACACCGGTAAAGTGGCCTGGCCGAGAGGCGCCCTCGAGGATGTTGCTTAAACTGGGCACTTCGATCTGGGTGTTGACGCCGTCTGGGTAAATCTCTCGAACGGTCGGCGCAAACAGGTAATCCACACCTTGGGACGACAGTTGAGCCAGGTCTGCGTCCAGGGTCCGTGGATACGCATCAAAGTCTTCGTTGGGACCAAACTGCATTGGGTTGACAAAGATCGAGGCCACACTGATGTCACACCGTTGCACGCAGGCACGCATCAAATCCATGTGTCCTGCATGCAAATTGCCCATGGTGGGCACAAACCCGATGGACTGACGATTCAGACGATGCTCGTTCAGTGCCTCTCGCAGGGCTGCGATTTCATGAATGACTTGGGTCATGCGTCAAAGCTGTGCTCGGGGGCCGGAAACTCGTGGTTGCAGACCGCTTGATGGAAGCGAGAGAAACTGTCCGCGGGGGTGTCTCCCGAGGCTGCGAACACTTTGACAAAGCGTGCGAGCTTGTGTGGATTGAGTCCTA
This sequence comes from uncultured Litorivicinus sp., assembly GCA_938091715.1. Classification (GTDB taxonomy): domain Bacteria; phylum Pseudomonadota; class Gammaproteobacteria; order Pseudomonadales; family Litorivicinaceae; genus Litorivicinus. Next base: position 1,223 of record CALKMT010000025.1, on the reverse strand, counting down.
ACAGGTCGTGCATGACCAGGACCTGGGCGTCGGTGTCGGGGCCGGCACCAATGCCAATCACGGGTAATGGCGTGCTGTGGGTCACGGCCCGGGCTAGCTCGCTCGGCACGCATTCGAGTAACAGCATGTCGGCACCGGCCTCGGTCATGGCTTGGGCAGCGGCCAACGTGGCCGCGCGGCTAGTTTCATCGCGGCCCTGGACTCGGTACCCACCAAATCGGTGAACAAACTGCGGGGTCAGGCCCAGATGAACGCAGACAGGCACACCTGCGGCGTTGAGGGCCTGCACCACCGGGACCAAACGTTCATCGCCTTCGATCTTTATGACTTCTGCACCCGCTTGCATCAGGGCCTGTGCACCCGTCAGCGCGCGCTCAACCGTGGCGGCTTGCATAAAGGGCAAGTCACTCATGATTAGGCAGTTTTGGTTGCCTTTGGCGACACTGCGCGTGTGATAGGCCATGTCATCCACCGTCACCGGGACCGTGCTGTCATGTCCTTGTAGCACCATGCCCAGCGAGTCGCCGACCAGCACCATTTGAACCTCGGACTCGCTGGCCCAGTGTGCAAAGGTCGCGTCATAGGCCGTGACACAGGTGAATTTTTGCTGGCCCTTGTACGAACGTAGTTGGGCTAAGTTGGTGCGTTTCATGATGCCGTCCAGTGGCCGCTAGGATAGTCAGTGTGTTGCAGTTTTCGAACCGTATCAGAAGCCGGGTCGGGATAGCCAATATTCAATGCCGGCGCACAGGCTAACTCGCCCAGGGGGATCAGCACGAAATCACGGTTCAGCATTTCAGGATGTGGCAGTGTCAGGTGCTCAGATTGCACCGCATCGGGTCCCATCAATAGGTCGATGTCTAGGGTTCTGGGTCCCCAGTGGATTTCCCGTTTGCGATGGTGCGCGGCTTCGATCGATTGCGTCGTGTCCAGCAGTGACTGCGCATCCATATCGGTGTCGATGGCCATGCACAGGTTGATAAAGCAGTTCTGCTCAACGGGTCCGATGGGGTCGGTCTCGTATAGGCTCGAGACCTCGATGACCTGGACATGCTGTGACAGGTCATTGATGGCCGAGGTTAACTGCTCAATCGGCGAACCCAAATTTGAGCCTAGGCTAAGCCAGTACCGCATCATTTTCGGAAAGGGCGGCGCCTGCGTCGTGGGCGATCGTCCCGAGAGGTCGTCTCGCGTTCGGGTTTGACGTCGGGGTGCTGCAGTTG
>CALKMT010000024.1 GCA_938091715.1 uncultured Litorivicinus sp. | reverse complement strand
CGCTTGACCGACCTCATCATGCGCAAACTTGCCTCGCAGAACGAGTTGGAAGCCGCAGAACTGGCTTTAAACAGCGCACAGCAGGCGCTATCGGCCAAGCGCACCGCGCAAATTAACGCCCAGGCAGCCTTCGATCGTGGCTCGTTAGAGTCCGAGCGGCTGCAGCTGGCGGTTGATGAAGCCCGCACCGACCTGGCCGACACCCAACTGACTGCGCCCTTTGCCGGTGTATTAACCGAGGTATCCGTCAAGCCTGGCGACCAAATCAGCGCCGGCCAAGGCCTCGCTGTTTTGACCGATCTGCGGCAGTTGGAAGTGGCATTTTCGACACAAAACCCCCGCGTCATCCGATTCTTAGCCCCAGGGGCTCAAGAGCCCTTGCCGCTGGATACCGAGGTTGAGTTAAGCACCGGGTCGCTGGTGTGGCGTCAGTCAGGCACACTGACCCGGGTAGCTGCCAATGGGGAATTGTCCAGCGGCGGGCGTCAGTTGTTTGCCGCTTTGGATCCTAACGAGCAGACCCTGTTAAGGCCCGGCGATTGGGTCACGGTCACCATCACCGAGCCACCGCGAGACGATCTCGCCTGGGTGCCCTTGAACGCACTAAGTGACGACGACCGGGTATTTTCCGTGAACCAGGGCCGCTTGGCCTCACAACCCGTCGAGGTTTTCCAGCGCACGGACGGGCAAGCCTTGATTTCAATGCCACAGACCCGCCAAGTGGTCACCAACCTGGCCCCTCGTTTTACCGACGGATTGCCGGTTGAGATTGCCGACGCCCGTCCCCCTTCGGTGGCGGATTTGATCACCTGGCTCGAGGGCAATCAACGCATGCCAGCCGAGCGCAAGGCGGCCATGCTCAAACAGCTCAAAGATAATCCGCCGCAGGAATTAATTGACCGCCTGACCCAGCGCTATCAGGGTAGTCAGGGATGAGTTTCGTCCGCTACATCATCCACCATCGCACCCTGGCCAACCTGCTGTTGCTGATGCTGCTGGTGGTGGGGCTGATTTCCACGGATCGAATTCGAGCTCAGTTCTTCCCCGACTTTGTGATCGAAACCATCTTTGTCAGCGTGGCCTGGCCCGGGGCCGGACCCGAAGACATTGACCTGCGCATCTTACGAGAGCTCGAGCCCGCCTTACGCGCCGTCGAGGGCGTCGAATCAACGCAGGCCTCAGCCCAAGAGGGTCGCGCACGCTTTCGCTTAGAATTCGCTGAAGACTACGACATGTCCGCCGCGGTCAACGAGGTCGAAGGCGCCATTCGTGAAACCGCCCTGCCCTCGGACGCTGAGGAACCTGTTCTAACCCAAGGCTGGTTTAGAGACCGGGTCACTGACGTTCTGGTCTACGGCCAGTTGTCCTTAGGCGCCCTGGAGCGTCGGGCACAGGACTTGGACTATCTATTGTTCAAAGAAGGGGTCTCAAAAACGTCGATCAGCGGGATTAGTGATCCGCGAATACTGATCGAATTTGCACCGGACACGCTGGAAAAATATGGCGTCACACTGGACGACGCGGCCGGACAACTGCGCGGGGCCTTTGGTGACAACCCGGCGGGCACCCTGTCGGGGGATCGCGTTCGGCTACGCACTGCCGGTGAGTCGTTGGAGTCCTTGGCGGACTATCCGCTGATTGCCGAGTCCGATGGCACACGGCTAACCGTATCCGAGCTGGGTAACATTGAAATTCAGGGCTTGGATCGAGGCATTGCGCTGTATTACCAAGGGCAACCGGCCATCAAAATTCAGGTGGATCGTGGGCCTGACGGCGATGCCATCGCCATTCAAGACGCGGTGCAACGGGCCGTTGATGAATTCAACTTGCAGTCCACCGACGGCGTCGAGGCCATTCTGTCGCGCCCCCGGGCACAGGCCATCAAAGACCGCTTGGGCATCCTGATCGAAAACGGGCTGACGGGTCTTGCGATCGTGATCACGCTGCTGTTTTTATTCTTAAGCGTGCGCACTGCGTTTTGGGTCACCATCGGCATTCCCACAGCGATGCTGGCCACCGTGGCATTGATGCTGGCCCTGGGCTTGAGTCTGAACATGGTGTCGCTGTTTGCCCTGATTATCTGTCTGGGCATCGTGGTCGACGACGCCATCGTGATTGGCGAGCATGCGGACCATCTGCACAGAAACGGCCATGCCCCGGCGGATGCGGCGTTGTTGGCCGCCAAACGTATGTTCTTGCCGGTTTTGTCCAGCAGCCTGACCACGATTATCGCGTTCGGGGGCATGCTGTTGATTGGTGGCCGGTTCGGCAGTTTGATCACCGACATCCCGATCACCGTGAGCCTGGTCATCCTAGCCAGCCTAATCGAGGTGTTCTTGTTGCTGCCAGCGCATATGTATCACGCCCTGAGCGCAGTCAAACCCGGCAAGCCCGCGTGGTTCGACCGGCCCAGCATCTGGGTCAATCGCCACTTTGACCGTTTTCGACATGGCCCCTACAAGCGTATCGTCGAGACGGTCATTCGCTGGCGTTATCCGGCCCTGGCTAGCGCGATTAGCCTGATTCTGTTTTCCGCTGCCATGATCGTCGACCGCAGTGTTGGCTGGCGATTCTTTAACGCCCCAGAGCGCGGCACGCTGACCGCCAACGTGATGATGACCGAGGGCACCAATCGGGCCGACACCCTGGCCCAATTGGACGCCATGGCCGTGGCCATGCGCAGTGTCGATGAACAGTTCACCAAAGAACACGGCACCAGCCCCATCAAGGGCTGGTTTACCCAGGTCGGTGCCAATTCGGGCCGTCCGATCAGTGGCTCGGATCGAGTCACCCCAGATCGGCTGGCGGGCTTTAACATTGAATTGATTGACCCAGACCTGCGTCCTTACAGTGCGTTTGAGTTCATCCGCGCCTGGCAAAGTGCGATTCCCAAATCCGACAAGGTCGATCGCGTGCAACTACGCGGTGATCGTCAAGGGCCCTCCACCGACGGAATCGCCGTGCGCTTTAGCGGTGACGACTTCCGAACCCTTAAAGCCGCCTCGCTGGCCTTGCAGAGTCGCTTGAACCAAGCTCCCGGCGTCACAGCCGTCGAGGACGACTTGGCTTACGACAAAACTGAGCAACGCCTGCGAATAACGCCAGAGGGCGAGGCACTGGGAGTTAGCGCGGCCAGTCTGGCAGCTCAGCTGCGCGGGCAACTGGACGGCGTGGAAGCGCTGACGCTGCCTCAGGGTGGCCAGAGCATCGAGATTCGTGTGGCTCTGACCGAGGCGGCAACTGACGGTGAATACCTGACACGCGCCCGCATTCGCTTGCCCGATGGCAGCTTTACCGACTTGAGTCAGGTGGCGCGCTGGACCAGTGAGCGCGGCTTTGCCAGCTTGCAGGTCGAGAACGGACAGCGTGTCGTCACGGTGACTGGGGAATTGCCCGAGGACGCTGAGACCGCACGCAGCTTGCAAGAGCGGCTGGAGCAGGAGTGGTTACCTCAAATTGGCCAGCAGTATGGGATTGATTGGGAATTATCCGGCATGGCCGAGAGTGAGCGCGAGTTCCTAACCGAGGCCGCGATCAGCTTTATGGTTTGCTTGTTGGCGATCTATTTAACCCTGACCTGGATCTTTGGTTCGTGGTCACGGCCCTGGGTTCCCATTTTGACCATACCCTTTGGATTGGTGGGTGTGATTTGGGGTCACTGGGCACATGGTGTCCCGTTGTCGATGTTCAGCGTGGTCGGCTTTATTGGCATGGCGGGCATCATCCTGAACGACACCATCGTGTTGATTGTTCGGATTCAGGAACGCCTCGAGACCCAACCGCTCTTAGATGCACTGATTGATGGCTCGGCGGATCGATTGCGAGCGGTATTCTTGACCACGGTGACTACGGTGGGCGGTCTATTACCACTGTTGTTCGAAAGCAGTCGCCAAGCGCAATTCCTGAAACCCACGGTGATAACGCTGAGCTATGGGCTTGGATTGGGCATGGTTCTGGTGTTGCTGATGACGCCCGCGATGATGGCGATTGCGCAGGACATCAAACGCAGTTGGCAGAGTGCCAAACGCGCGCCACAAGTGATACGGCGCGCGCGACGGTGGCGTCAGGCCTGAGGACGCATCGCTGGGAACAGGATGACATCGCGAATGCTGTCCTGATCCAGCAGCCACATGACCAGGCGGTCAATACCGATACCGCAGCCACCGGTTGGCGGCAAACCGACTTCAAGGGCGGTCACGTAGTCCTCGTCATAAAACATGGCCTCATCATCCCCTGAATCCTTCTGCTCAACCTGCTCCTTGAAGCGGTTGGCTTGGTCTTCTGCGTCGTTAAGCTCGCTGAAGCCATTGGCCAACTCGCGGCCGCCCACAAAAAACTCAAACCGGTCCGTCAAGAACGGATCGTCGTTGTTGCGCCGCGCCAAGGGCGACACTTCAGCCGGATAGAGCGTGATAAAGGTCGGTTCAAACAACTGGTCTTCGACGGTTTTCTCGAAGATTTCGATCTGCACCTTGCCCAGTCCGTAACTGTCTTTGATCGGAACCCCGAGCGACTCAGCATAGGCGGCCGCCTGTGCTCGGTCGGTCAGAGCATCGGCTGTCAGATCCGGGTTCTTTTCTAGGATTGAGTCAAACACGCTGATGCGCCGGAATGGCTGGGATAAATCATAGTCATGCCCGCCCGAGGTAAAACTTAACGAGCCATGGGCCCGCAGGCTGGCTTGACGAATCACCGACTCCACATGGTCGATCATGCCGTTGACGTCGGTGTACGCCTCGTAAAATTCGAGCATCGTGAACTCGGGATTGTGTCGAGTCGACAGGCCCTCGTTACGAAAGTTGCGGTTAATTTCAAAGACCCGCTCAAAGCCGCCGACCACAAGGCGTTTCAAATACAGCTCCGGGGCAATTCGCATGTACATCTCGATGTCCAACGCATTGTGATGCGTGACAAAGGGACGTGCAGTGGCACCACCGGGGATGACCTGCAGCATCGGCGTCTCGACTTCGAGGTAGTCCTGATCCAAGAAATAACCACGAATCGCGCTGACGATGCCGGAGCGCTTAACAAAGGTTTCTTTAACTTCGGGGTTGGCAATCAAGTCCAAGTAGCGCTGACGATAGCGTTGCTCGGTATCGGTCAAGCCCTTGTGCTTGTCCGGCAAAGGACGCAGCGCTTTGGTCAACAGCACCGCATCGGTAGCG
>CALKMT010000023.1 GCA_938091715.1 uncultured Litorivicinus sp. | reverse complement strand
GCGATCGGGCAAGAACATGGATTCGTCCAAGGCGATAGCCTCCAGTAAAAAGGGCATCAGCGCGGTCGATTCGGATGCCGCCACCTCCGGGTAAACGGCCTCGAAGGCACTGACGTACCGTCGTCCATAACTGGGCGGCAGCCGCATGCCAATCAGTAGTACCTGGGCGCCGGATTGCTGGGCCTGGTTAACCATTTGGGTTAAGTTTCGTTGCATCCGCTGGATGCTCAGACCCCGCAACCCGTCATTAGCACCCAGCTCTAACACCAGCACACTGGGCTGATAGCGGGCCAGGGCATCGGGCAGACGGGCCAGGCCGCCTCCGGTGGTTTCCCCGGACACGCTAAGGTTGATGACGTCGCGTTCATCCCCACTGTCTCTTAAGCGGTCTTGCAGCAACCATGCCCAGCCCTGTTCTATCTCCAGGTCATAGGCGGCGGACAGACTGTCACCGAATACCATGATCGGACCCTTGGCGATCGCCCAAGGGGCGAGCAGGGTTAGAACTAACAGGATAAAGCGCATGAATGCTCCCAGTGTTTCCGTACTTCAGGTCGAAGGCCTGGCAAAACGAGTTAAGTTAGAGGACGAGACCCTAACCATATTGGAGTCGGTTGACCTGACCATCAACCCCGGGGAGTCGGTGGCCATCATTGGGCCTTCGGGCAGTGGCAAGAGTACCTTGCTGTCGCTGCTAGCCGGGCTTGATCAGCCCAGCGCCGGATCCATTCGGCTAATGGGCCAACCCTTTGACAGCCTAAGCGAGGACGGGCGAGCCGCGGCTCGGGCAGGCACCGTGGGCTTTGTGTTTCAGAACTTTCAGTTGTTACCGGCCCTGACCGCGTTGGAAAACGTCATGTTACCGCTCGAGCTGCAAGGCGCTGCGGATGCCCGACAACGGGCGCAGGCGCTGTTGGAACAGGTGGGCCTGGATCATCGCCTGGAACACTTGCCTGGACGGTTGTCTGGGGGCGAGCAGCAACGGGTCGCCATCGCCCGGGCCTTTGCCACTCGGCCGCAGTTACTGTTCGCCGATGAGCCGACCGGTAACCTGGACGCTAAAAACAGCGACAAGATCGAGGCCTTGTTGTTTGATTTGAACCGCGAATACGGCACCACATTGGTGCTGGTCACCCACGATCGGCAATTGGCGGCGCGTTGCGAGCGACAGTTGTTACTGGACAACGGAACCCTAGAGGCTGCTAATGCTTAAGCTGGCGTTGAAGTTACTGCGCCGGGATTGGCGCAGCGGCGACGCGGGACTGTTAGTCCTAGCCCTGGCCGTGGCGGTGGCCAGTGCCAGCGCGATTGGCTTTTTGGTCGATCGCGTGGAGCGCGCCATGCAATCCCAAGCCTCGGAGCTAATCGGCGGCGACATCCAATTTATCGACGTCCAGCCGGCGCCCCAGGCCTTGTTGGATCAGGCGGCGCAGATGGGAATGCGCACCAACCAGTGGATCCAGTTCCCCTCGGTGGTGGCCACCGCGGAGGACTTTCGCCTGTCCTCGATCAAAGTGGTCGAGTCTGGCTGGCCGTTAAAAGGTGAGCCACGGGTTACCGATCGTCCCTATGGCCAGGAGTCCCCTGCAAATGGCCAGATCCCGCAACCGGGCCAGGTCTGGATCGACCCGCAGTTGGCCACCGAGTTGCAAATTGGCCCGGGTGATCCGCTGGAAGTGGGCGCCGCGGCCTTGACCGTCACGCAAATTCTGGCCTTTGAGCCGGATCGGGGGGGTGGGTTTTACTCCTTACAGCCGAGGGTTTTGATGAACAGCGCGGATCTTGAGGCCGCCGAGGTCATCCGCCCCGGTGCCCGAGTTCGCTATTACCAGGTGTTTGACGGTCCGGCCTGGCCCGAACTCAAGCAGCAGTTGCAGAACGATTTGCAGCCGCAACAGCGAATTCGCAGCGGCGGCGAGGGGGGCAATGCCTTTGGCAATGCCATGGAGCGGGCGACCAGTTATCTACGCTTAGGCTCGATCCTGGCCATCATTGTGGCCGGCGTCGGGGTGGCCATGGGGGCCAATCGTTACGGCCAGCGGCATCAGGCCGCAACGGCGCTGTTGCGCACCATGGGGATGTCCAGTGCCAACGTATTTCGGGTGCACCTGTTGCAGCTTGGCGGATTAACCCTGATAGGGGTCGTGGGTGGCTTGATCTTGGGCTTTATCGCGCAGTTCAGCCTGATCGGTATCCTGGCTGCCATGTTCCCAGGCGAGCTGCCACCTTCGGGCTGGAAGCCGATTTGGATGGGCTTGGCCACGGGCATTGCGGTGGCGGTGGGCTTTGGCGCTGGCCCGATCATTCGACTGGCCCAGGTGCCGCCCTTGCGAGTCCTGCGGGCGGATTTGGGCAGTGCGCCGGTGGCCCTGTGGGTGACCTATTTGGGCGCGGTCATTGCCCTGGGTGTTCTGATGGTGCTGTACACCGGAGACGTTGAGCTGACGCTGGTCTTGGCCGGTGGTGGTGTGTTGACGGTCGGTATACTGGCGTTTTTGGCGGTTGGCCTGCTGCGCTCCCTAGGCGCAGCACGGGGCATTGCCGGGCAGTCTTGGCGCTTTGGTATCTTGCACTTGGCCCGCCAACCCAAGGCCGCGGCGGCCCAGTTTTTGGCGTTTTCCCTGACCTTGATGGCCATGAGTCTGCTGTTTTTGGTACGTGAGGAATTGGTCGGCCGCTGGCAAGAGCAACTGCCCGACGATGTGCCCAACTACTTTGTTCTGAATGTCCTGCCCGAAGAGCGTCAGGATTTTCAGTCCTTCTTGGATGA
>CALKMT010000022.1 GCA_938091715.1 uncultured Litorivicinus sp. | reverse complement strand
GCCCTGCTGCATGCGATCCAGAATCTGGCCAATGTCGCGATCCAACCCCGGCAGACGCGCCTGGATGATCGGATGACTATCCGGCCAATAGCGCAGCTCGTCCCGTTGCTGACGCAGCAACGACTGCACCTGTTGCCATTCGTCGGTGCTGGGTGACAGACCCCGGACCTCGGCAATGGCGCTCTCGCGAGCCTGAATCCAGTTGTTAATCAACACGGGGTGGTTGACCAAGAACGGCGCCATGCCCAACCCGGTTGAATTGCCAATGCCCAAGCGGCGGGCCAGGGCATCGTCCAAACCCACCGCCTGATCGCCGCCAGCCTGACGGGCGCAGTCCTCGACCCAATCCCGTGCAAACTGACGAATCATCAACACGGTCAACATCTCGGACTGGAACGGTGCTTGGAATTCAGCGCGATCGGCAATCGCCTCGCGATCTGCGGCGCCAAATTTTCCCGAGCCATAAACCGCCGTGGTGCGCATCAGATAGCCCACCGCATCCAGTTGCTCCTGATCCGGCTGCTGGCCCTGGGACAAGCGCTGAACCACGTGTTGCCACAGGCGCACACTGCGATTAGCTCGGGACAGGGCCAGTTCGGTTGGGCCGACTCGGCCGGCCTCTTGAACCGGCACGTTGGCCGCCAAGCGCGTCAGATCGTCCTCGCTGGGGATCCCGTCGAACAGGGTAAAGGTCGCATCCCAGGCCTGGGCAATGACCCGGTCCGAGCGTAATTCGTCGGGCAGATCATGGCCAAAGGCCACCAAGGAGTAGGTGCGTTCCGGGCCCTGGGCGGTATACACCGCGACCCCTTCACCGGCGGTGTTAAAGCGCCAGACCGGGCGGGCAAACTGCCAGTCCTGGGCGGACAGGCGACGCAGCAAAATGCGCATAAACGACAATCGAGAGGCATGAAACGAGCCCATTCGGGCCAGGCGCATGACCTGTTTGGGATCACGCAACGGGATCGGTTGACTCGACTGTGTTGGCTGCATTTTCTATCCCTCCGGCGAAAAACTGCGATCAAAGAAGCGATACCAGTTGCCACCCATGACCTTGGCGGTGTCCTGATCACTGAAACCCGCGGCGCGCAGCCCGGCCTCAATGTTGCCAAAATGGCGGTTGTCCTCGAACCAGCTCGGCTGGGCGGGGAAGCCCGGTGCGGACTTGGACCCCTCGCCGTAGTCGATCTGTTTGGTCCAGCGCCCCACGCGCATCCACTCGACCACCGAGTCCGGCTGGCTTTGGCACAAATCCGAGCCCAAACCAATCTGATCGATGCCCATCAAGTCCGCGGTTCTGGCCACCATGTCGCAAAAACTTTGCACGGTGCACTGACCCTTGTCCTTTAAATGATGGGGGTATAACGAGAATCCCAGCATGCCGCCGGATTCACCCAAGGCCGCCAGGACCTTGTCGCTTTTGTTGCGCAGGGCGGGCTCCCAAAAACTGGGATTCGCGTGAGTGATGGCGATCGGGCGCTGTGACAGCTCGATGGCTTCTAAGGTCGAGCGCTCGGCGGAGTGACTCATGTCGATCACCAGGCCGACCCGGTTCATCTCACGAATCACCTCGCGACCCATGCGCGTAATGCCCGGGTCCTCGGCCTCGTAACAGCCCGTCGCCAGCAGCGATTGGTTGTTGTAACTCAGTTGCATAAACCGCACGCCCAGACGGTGCACGATTTCCACCAGACCGATGTCGTCTTCGATCGGGCTTGGATTCTGAAAGCCAAAGAAAATGGCCGTGCGCTGGGTTTCCCGCGCCTTGTCGATACAACCCGCGCCGAAGCCCTGAAAGATCAACTCTGGATAGCGCTCAAACCAGCGATTCCATTCCTCGATGCGCGCCACCATCTCGCGAAAATTTTCGTGGTAGGCGATGGTGACGTGCACCGCATCGACCTGCCCCTGACGCATCTGGCGAAAGATCTCGGGCGACCAATTGCAGTACTGCAGGGCATCGATACGCATTACAACGGCATTCCTGAGGAGATGTAAGCGGTCTTGACCGTGGTGTAGAACTCCTCGGCGTATTTGCCCTGCTCGCGGGATCCGTAGGAGCTGATGCCGCGGCCGCCAAAGGGCACGTGGTAATCGGTGCCGGCGGTGGGCAGGTTAACCATGACACAGCCGGTCTGGGCGTTACGCCGGAAATGCGTGGCCCGGGCCAGGCTTTGGGTCACGATACCGCTGGTCAAACCGAATTCGGTGTCGTTAACCACCGACAGGGCTTCTTCAAAGCCGTCGACCTTAATAACCGCCGCCAAGGGCGCAAACATTTCCTCGCGGTTGATGCGCATGTCATTGCGGGTGCCGACAAACAGACCGGGGCGCATGTAATAGCCCGGTGCTGGGCCCTCGATGCGCTGGCCACCCGTGACCAATTCCGCGCCCTCGCCCAAGCCGACCTGAACATAGTCCAGATTCGACATCAGTTGCGCTTCGGACACCACCGGGCCCAATTGCGTGCCGGCCTCTAGGGCATGCCCCACGACCATGGCGTCGGTGGCCGCCGCTAACTTGGCGACGAACTCGTCGTGCACCTTGGCGTGCACCACCAAGCGGCTGGAGGCCGTGCATTTCTGGCCGGTGCCGCCAAAGGCTCCGCCCAGTGCCAGGTTGACCGCTAGATCCAAATCCGCGTCGTCCATCACTGCCAGAGCATTTTTCGAGCCCATCTCGAGCTGCACCTTGGTGAAGTTTTGCACCGCCGCTGCGGCCACCGTGCGGCCCACCTCGACCGAACCGGTAAAGCTGACCGCATTGATCGCGGGGCTTTCCACCAGTTGCTGGCCAATGCTGGAACCTGATCCCATCACCAGTTGGAACAAGCCCGCCGGCAGGTCCTGACGGGCGATGATTTCGGTCAGCGCCACCGCCGAGGCCGGGGTTTGGTTGGCCGGCTTCCATATCACTGCGTTACCAAAGGCCAGGGCCG
>CALKMT010000021.1 GCA_938091715.1 uncultured Litorivicinus sp. | reverse complement strand
AGGATCTTCGCTGCCAAGGGGGTTATAAAATATGCAACGGTTCCTGCGGGCCGCCCTTCAAAGCAGACAACTTGAAACCCAGATTTTGATTCCAGAACACTATATTTTTTTTCAAAAGTTCCCTGCAATCTTATAATCGATGCCTCCTTTGAATCTTCGCTTGCGAGCAGGCTAAAAAAATCAGAACCAGTTAAACGAAAGTCGTCTTCTAAAATGAGGGTATTAACGTCTCTATTTGCTGCCAAAGCCCAAATTTTTCTATGCGAATCGAAACATCCGATTTCACCTGCCAGCAAATCATAACCAAATCGTTCTAGCCGAGTTTTTTGATCGTAGCATGGGTGTTTTAAGCTCGGATATCGCGTGAATTTATGTACCTCGGTAGCCACTGGAAACTGACCCAGTTGAGCCAGTGCAGCCGCATGCCTATCAGTTGAATCAACCAAGGATATTATGTCAACCACAAAACCCATCTAGCTCTATTTCCAGAAAGACCGGATAAATCTCGGAAGAACTTGTCGTCGGAACCGGTTATATACATAGCGAATTTTTATGAATTTCTTACTGTGCTTTTTTCGACTGTCATCAAGCTTTGTATCAAATAGCCCTGTAATTGACCCCTGAGCACAAATCGGATCCGCTATCTTGTAGTGCTTAATTCCAAGGAGAGGGTCCATCATCTGCAGCTGATGATCTGAAGGCAATTCAATACCATGGCGCTCAATGTGTTCTAACCGTCGCACGCAGCCCTCGTAGTCAACTATGTACGCCTCGGTTGTGGTTATAGCTGCCTCGACTAAACTGTCTCGATCTAAGGTCAGAAATCTAGAATCAATTTTATTGTCAGCACCCCCTAAGAAAATCAGAAACCCTGGCGATAAAGGCTTAAGATTAGAAAATATTTTCTCAAGTCGGATTTGAGCATCATCGAAGAAAATCACATCATCTTCTAGTATTAAAGCGTACGGAATTTCCTTACCTACAACCTGCTGCATTGCCGAAAAATGTTTGAGTACAAGCGACTTAGTCCGGTCCGGAAGATCACTTTTTTCTGCAAATTTTTCATGATCATTTGTTGTTAATTGATCTGCGTCATGCTCAAAAATCCAGCTTGGGTCAAATCCCAATCGCAGTGCCTGCTCTTTAATACTCTCGTGACGATCAAGGAACGTTCGTACGGATAAAACGTAAACAGGAAATTCAGACAGCCCCACTACGCCTCCTTAGCCTTTGCAGAAACGGATGAGCAGGTGTACCCGCAAGCATAGCACCCCAGAATATCCAAATTAAACGACCTTCGGTAAAACCATTAAAGTGACCATTGGCAATGCCGTTTGCAAGGTAAGATAAGGCTAGGGCACTACCTAGAAAAACCCAAGGATTATTATTTATGTTTGTTAGTAGACAGGATAGGACGCAACACAAGAAAATTATCAGGCCTATCAGCCCAAACTCAGCCCAAATGTTTAAATATTGCTGATGTAAATCATCAGTAATCTGTCCCCGCCAGCCCTGCGTTCCGTCGACTAGCTCGGCATATCGATAACCCAGACCATCTGCCCCTGTACCGAGTAGAGGCCGCTCTTGAATCAGCTCTAGCCCGTTCTTCCAAAAAATGACACGCACTCCCAGTGATGAAAAATCGCTGTCCTGATCTTCAACTGTGATGGCATTATCAACAGCAAGCTCAATCCGTTCACTGGCTAATGGGGACAAAGCCAACATCAAAGCCACCGCCAAGCCAATCCCAGCACTGACAACAATTCGATGTGAAGCGCTGAAGTACCATCCTCCGGATACCGCAAGCACAAAGAGCGTTAGATAACCTGTTCGCCCAGTCAAAACAAAAAGCTGATTGGAAACAAATAACAAAATCATCGCGACCAGGATACTTCGACCTAGACCCGACCGGACTTCAAACAAGATCAAATAGGTCGCTAAAAATGCAGCAAAGCTTAAGTAAATGCCTTGCGTGGAGTGGTTGCGAATAAGGTTTGATGCACCCGCCCAAAGTGTCCAAAGATCAAAGTAAACCCCCCAAGAAAGCACGGCATAGACACCGGCCGTAATTACAATCGTCCAGATCGGTAGAATCTTTGAACGGGGTTCGGAAAAAACCGCAACGGCCATAGGTAAATATACGATCTTTCTCCAACTCCACCACTTATCGAGGCGAAGCTCCCAATCTACAGGCGACCAAAGCATGGTGAGCCCTATCCAAAGCAAAAAGGCTAAAGCCAACAGGACCCGGGGGTCTCCCAAAGCCGATTTAAACGCCGTCCGCAACTCGATAGAAAACAAAAACAGAAGTACCAGACCCAACTCGAACAAGCTTGTTAATGGTGGTGAGCGAGTTATCGAGACTAGGACCAATAGCAACAATATCTGCGCATATCGATAGGCAGGGCGATGGTCAAAACGATCCATCAAGCTGTTCTTCAACCCATTAAATTTAGTTGTAAATCGCGCCATGAACGTCCGCCAACTCCTTCCATGTCCAACACTCAGACCCAGCAGTTGGGTCTTCCTTTAACGCCACTCGAATAAGCTCGGCTATCTGCCTTGCCGTTCCGTTGGCGCCGATTTTTCTAACCTGATCAAAATGATCGCACGCACCACAGTTATCTGTCGCAACCACTGGGACCCCGCTCGCCAAGGCTTCCGCGATCACCATGCCATAGGGTTCTTGCCGCGCAGGATGCACCAGCACACGACCCCATTCACTGGGATTAATTTGCTCAACCCACGGCTGATTCAGGATCCAAGGTCGGTCCTTTAACAACAAGCCCAAACCTGAATCCTGCTTTGCTCCCACCACCGATAGCGTCAGCGGTTGCTCGTCGCGCAAACATTCCATGGCCTCAATCAGCCGATCTAGCCCTTTGCGTAAGTATTCATGGCCAATAAACACCACGTCTGATGCTGGGGTATCAGACTTGGGTAACGGCCCCGTCACCCCAGGCCACGCAATCGGCCCGTAAGTAACCCCGGTATATTCGGCCTGGAGCTGCTTCTGGATCTGAATCGAGTTGGGCAAGACCGTCACGCCGGGTGAAGTCAGCTCGCGTTTCTCCAGCCAAAGCCAGGTGATCAGTCGCGGCGATAACCACCACAGTTTCTGACGCTTTATCGGAGCCATGGGCGGGCCATGAAAGGTGGTTACCGAGTGCACCGCTGTGCGCTCATGGCTGTGAATAATGGTCTGTGGATCCCTGTCCCAGCCCATTTGCTTTGCATACCGAGTGACCCGCCCACTGAACCGAAGCATGCTGATCCAGCGTGGCTTGGGGCGCGTTTCACCCAGCTCGATCACCTGTATCTTAGGGTCCGGTTGTTGATGAGCTTTTTCGCATAAGACCGTGATCGTCAGGTCAAGGTCAGCCAAGGCATGAACCAATTCCCAGACGTATCGCTCCATCCCCCCAACGGGCCCAAAGCGTTTGACGACGTGAACAACGTGCATTAACCGAGCTTCTTGGTCAGGTCGACGTAATGCTTCTTCGAGATTTCGAGACCAAATCTGTCCTCGATCGCCAATTTCAGTCGAACTTTCTTATCTCGCCGGGTCAATTGATAACTAGGATCCGGTTGGAAGTTGCTCTCACCTTCGTTGGCGACCCACTCTTGCATGATCGCAGGGTGCGTTCCTGTAAAGGGCCGCAACACAGCCGAATCGATTTGGCCGTAGCCGTCGAATTGGGCGTCGTCATCGCCCCAGTATTGGCCGACGTCGGTTACTTTCTGAGCCATCTTTGACTTCGGACGAACATGTCCATAGTGGTAAACATTGCCGCCCGCGTGGACCGCTCGGGGGTAACGGCCTTTTTTGTTCTTGTCCATCACGACGAAGAACAAGCCATCGGGCGCATAGCTACGCACGCTGGATTTAATGATGCGCGGCGCCCGGCGGTAGCCGGAAATACCCAAGGTGTTGGTGTCGCCGTAGAAGTGAAAGAAGTCGAAAAACATCGCTTCGACTTCGTCGACATCTTTGTATTTCGTCATACGCGATCGAATGCTTTCGATCTCGTCCTGGTGCAAGACTTCATCGCCTTCGATGTACAGGCACCAATCACCCGTGCAGTTAAATTGGGCAATCATTTTTTGCTGACCGTAGATATAACCCCGGTCACGCATGTTTTCGCACCACTGGGTGTGAATGATCCGGATTTTCGAATCACCAATCGCGTGGATTTGGGCCTCGGTATCGTCGTCACAAGGCCCCAGCGCGATCACGAATTCGTCCACCAACGGCAGCGCGCTTTTGATCGACTGAACGAAGGGGTAACCCAGCTTTACGCCGTTTTTAAGAAAGGTAAATCCGCTGACTTTCACTGTCGGTTAATCCTTTAGCCGAGACGCTCGTGGCAAATAATCATTTGAGGCCAGCACCTGTTCAAGCCGCGCAATATTGACCGGCAACTGCGCCCGATCTGCCTCAGCATGATACAGATGCAGGACTGTACAGGCGAGTTGACCCATTCGAATCTTTAGTCCGGCATTAACGGCACGAACGGCAAAATCACTGTCCTCCTTGCCCCAGCCTCGATAGGCCTCGTCAAACCCCTGCAAGTGCAACGCATCGTTCGTTGAAATGCCTAGGTTACAGGTCCGCACCAGCGACCACTGCTTAGGACGCAGATCCCGCAACGACCCTAATGGAACGTAACGATTCTTACCGGCACCAGCTTGGTCGAAAAATTCTTTGGCCGACTGGTCCGACTCAAGGTATTGCTCGGTCTGGCTCTGG
This sequence comes from uncultured Litorivicinus sp., assembly GCA_938091715.1. Lineage (GTDB taxonomy): Bacteria > Pseudomonadota > Gammaproteobacteria > Pseudomonadales > Litorivicinaceae > Litorivicinus. Next base: position 3,022 of record CALKMT010000021.1, on the reverse strand, counting down.
GTCAGCAAGCGCCGGTTTCCCGCCACGAGATAGCCAGGTGATGCCAGGCGCAAGTGGCGCTCAAGAAAACGAGGCGGACAAACACAGTCCCCGTCTAGCATGACGATCCAGTCGCCTGACACTTTGGCCAAGGCGTTATTTCTGGCAGCGCCAGCTTGAAAACCGTCGTCCGCATGCCACGCGTGAACAATGGGAAAAGGGGCTTCAAATGTCTCGATCAGCTGACGTGTTTCTGGACCTGATCCATCGTCGGCAATGATCACCTCATCCGGTAGCTGGCTTTGCGACACCAGCGACTGCAAAACCGCATGCAGGGCCTGAGGCCAGTTATAGGTCGTCACAATGACCGACAGCTTCATCGACTGAGCAACCAAAGCTTTGCGTACTTATAAAAGGTGCCGTGGCCATTGGTGACCGCCAATAGCAATCCAGGGAGCCCGTCGCGAAACCCTTGTTTCAGCACAAGCGTTTTCACAAACGCGGCCAGGCCTTTAACGATAGCCTTAGCAACGCCCCCCCGCCGCCCTCGGGCATAGGCCTGCTCGGCCCAGGCGCTGGAATAGTGATCGATCTTTGACAGCACCTGGGACAGATCCACAAAGGACTCGTGATTCAAAACCCCATCCAACCGCGCCAATGATCCAGACACCATCACTCGCTCGTGCACCAGATCCTGACTAAATCGCCCGGATTCCCGCGGGAACAATCGCAAAACCCAATCATCCCCCCAACCGGAGTACTGCATCACCCGACCGCAAAACGAAGAGGCTCGCAAAATCTCGGCTCCACCCGTGCCCGATGTCACATGCTGGCGAATGGCTGATTCCAGCTCGGGCGTCACCCACTCGTCTGCATCGATGCTGAACACCCAGGGCTGGCTTGCCAGGTCTAGAGCGCGATTTTTTTGCGGACCAAACCCCGGCCAATCAGTGGTTTCCGTCACCTGAGCGCCCAGGTCCCGCGCAACCTGTACGGTATTGTCGCTGCTGCCCGAATCGACCACGACGATTTGCGAGCAAAACCCAAGCGAACCAATACACCGGGGCAAATTGTGAGCCTCGTTCTTGGTAATCAGAATCGCACTGACCGGCAGCGGATTAGGCATCCAGCGCTCCTATGACGTCTTGAACCTCAATCTGCGCCATGGCGTCGGCCTTTAGCAAGCGCGAGTGAGCCCCTTTGGGGCCGACCAATCCGGGATTAGTAGGGCCGAACAACATGATCAGACGACGCTCTAGCGCATCGGCCAAATGCGCAAGGCCCGTATCCACCGCGACCACGGCCTGAGCCCGAGCCATCTCGGTTTTGATGTCCGACAGGCTGCAACGCTCCCAAATCTTGGCGTCTGTGCCCGAGGCAATTCGATGGGCCCGGGCGATTTCGGCATCCGAGCCGGCCGGAATGTGCAGTTGCTTACCCGCGCCCGACAAGTGCTGAGCCAAGGCTCGCCAGTACTCCTCCGGCCATTCCTTGTCCGCACGACTGGTGCCGTGAATCAACCACACATCATTGGATTGCAAAGTATCCGAGGCAATCCCCGCATCCGCCGGCCCGGTTAACTCGTACCCCAGAGCCTGAGCAAACAGTTGCCGCGTCCGCTCGATGGCGTGCTGATCCCGACCCACCGAATAGCGATGGTTATAGGTCCAGGCGGCCCAGGATTCACGGGCGGAGTGTTTGTCGTACCCGTGCACCTCGCCATGGGCCAAACGCGCGATCAGCCAAGCGCTTTTCAACAAGCCCTGGGTATCAATGACCGCATCGTATTCGGACGCACCCAATGCCGCCCGAAATGCCATGTAATCCTTGGACAACCAGCTGGACAGCGGGGATTTCTTCCACCGCCGCAAATCCGAGACGATCACGTCGTCCACTGTCGGGTGCCAGTGGGGAATCTCGGCAAAACCGCGCTCGGACACCCAATCAAATCGAATACCCGGAATAGCCCTCGCGGCATCGGTCAACGCCGGTAGAGTATGAATCAAGTCGCCCATCGAGCTGGTTTTGACGATCAGAACCCTCACCGCAACACCTCAATCACCTGCGCAGGCGCCAGTGTCTTCATGCATTCATGATGCGCCAGCGGGCACTGACGCTTAAAACACGGCGCGCAAGCGGGCCGGGACCAAATCACCTGGGCCTGATCTGATAAGGGCGGGGTGTGCTCGGGCGAGGTGGGGCCAAACAACCCCACCACAGGCACGCCCAGGGCTGCTGCGATGTGCATCAGGCCCGAATCGTTGGCCACCACCTGTCCAGCGGTGGCCATCAAGTCGATCGACTCGCCCAGCGAAATTTGCCCGGCCAGGCTTTGAATTTTGGATTGATAAGCGGGCGGCTGCATGGTCGCAATTTTCTCACAATCCGCCTGCTCGTCCGGGCCACCAATCAATATCACTCGCTTGCCCTGGGATAGTGCGGCCAAGGCCACCTGGCCAAAGCGATCCGCCGGCCAGCGTTTAGCACTTCCAAAGGCCGCCCCGGGTGCCAGAATCAGTAAATCGGGATCAACCGGGTTTGGGTTCAAGGCCCGCAAACGGGGCTGCTGGTCCCCGGGCTGCACCCCAAAGTGTTCGGCCAGCGCACGATAGCGATCAACCATGAGGGGAAATTCTGGGCGCACCAGCGGGCGATGATGGGTCAGCACTCCGAAACGAAACTCACCCCGCCAACCGACTCGTCTGGGAATGCCGGCCATCCAGGGAATCAATGCAGATTTAAAGGAATTGGGCAGAACAAGGGCCGCATCGAAGTCAGGTAACGTGCGGGCAAACTGGCGCCGGGCTGACCACTGCAGGCCGCCATGGCCAAAAGGCGAATCAATACAGTTATCCACCACCGGCATGCGTTCGAGCACCGGGCGGGCAAAGGCAGGCGCCAAGGTGGTGATATGCAGATCGGGAAGTTCGGCCTTGAGTGCCTGCAACAGCGAGGCACTCATGACCATGTCCCCTAGCCAGTTTGGGGTAACCGCTAGGAGACGCATGGCTTAGTTACAGAGCGTCAGCCAGTCCATGCGGGC
>CALKMT010000020.1 GCA_938091715.1 uncultured Litorivicinus sp. | reverse complement strand
CCCTCGGTCAGGGGCAGTGACGCCAACATCATGATGCCCATGCCGGCGCCAAAGTACCCACCATAGATTCCCACCAGCCCTTGGACGCCGTAGGGCAGGGTTTTATTTTTTGTCCGTCGTGCCAGGGCCTCACCCAAGGCGGCGACCTTGCCAGAAAACAAAAACAGCACGGTGGCCAGCAGCACCAGATAGGGCACCAGGAAACGAAACGTCTCGTCGCCCCCATTCAATAGCAACAGCCCGCCCAACAATCCACCGATCCCGGACAGCAGCGTCAGCGGAATCCAAGCGCGCCAGTAGTGTCGAATGTCCTTTAGGTAAGCCAGCCCGGCTGCGATCTGGCCGGGCAAGACCGCCACGGCACTGGTGGTGTTGGCGGTCACCGGAGGCAGTCCGGTGAACATCAAAGCGGAAAAGGTAAACAGGGTTCCGCCCCCAGCAAGGGCATTAATGGCGCCCGCTGCAAAACCGGCGACGGCTAAAAACAAGATTTCAATCAATGACATGGCGCGAATTAAACGGGATCAGTGCGGCTTTAGCCAGCCTTTTTCCACGCCCTCGTCAAAGATCGCTTGGGCCACGGTCCACAGTGTCTCTGACCCCAACTGGATCTTGCCAACGCGTTCCTCGACCTGGCTGCGCGAGACGTCAAATTCGGGCCAGCTGCCACCCTGGTTCATCAGATTGCAGATCAAGGGCTGGAAACGGTCAACGGCCTTGGCGAATTTCGCATCACTGGATTCTGCGGCCTCGAATTCATCCCAAATGGCGCGCCATTCGGCGGCCTGATCCGGCGGCAACAAACCAAAGATCCGATCGGCGCCTGCCTGTTCGGCCGCTTGCATGGCGTGCACATCGTGATCGCCGTGCAGCGGGTGATCGCCGGCATCGATTTCCACCAGGTCATGAATCAGCAGCATCTGGATCACTCGATTGACCTGCACCGGCTGATGGGCATGCTCGGCCAGGATGGCCGCCATCATGGCCAGGTGCCAGGAATGTTCGGCACTGTTTTCGGGCTGGCCGTTGTGCAAATTGCGGGTCGCCCGCAAGACGTTTTTCAGCCGGTCGATCTCGATCAAAAAAGCGAACTGCGCCGCCAGCCGTGGGGGTTGAGTATCAAGCCAGTTCATTGACGGATATCCTTGGCAAAAAGAAAGACTAAAGTCTTGAATCTGATCGGTAAATCAGTAGTGTGCGCGACTCAACTGGGGAGTCTTTGAATTGACAAAAAAAGCCTGGTCCATCGCGGACTCAGCCACCTTATACAACGTTGCCGACTGGGGTAAGGGCTACTTCAGCATCAATGGTGCCGGGCAGTTGCAGGTCGCCCCTCCGAATGTCGCGGGCCAACCCAATGTACCGCTGACCGACGTGATTGCGGGTATCAAGGACCGGGGCATGGATTTGCCCGTGGTGCTGCGTATCGAGAATCTGATCGATTTGCAGGTCAGCCGGTTGAACGACAGTTTTGCCGCAGCCATCGAGTCCCTGGGGTATCAAGCCCCCTATCGCGGGGTTTTCCCGATCAAGGTCAACCAGCAATCTCAGGTGATCGAGGAAATCGCACGGTTTGGCGCGCGCTACAACCACGGGCTGGAAGCGGGCTCGAAAGCCGAGTTGATGATTGCCATGGCCACGCTGACCGAATCCGGCAGCTACATCATTTGCAACGGGTACAAAGACGCCGAGTTTATCGATCTGGGGTTGCGTGCTCGCCAGTTGGGGTTTGAGTGTTTCTTCGTGGTCGAAACTCCGGCCGAGTTGGACTTGATTCTGGAACGCGCAGAACTAATGCAGGTCGAGCCACGGATCGGATTCCGGGCCAAGCTGTCGACCGAGGTTGAGGGGCATTGGTCCGAGGACTCGGGTGATCGCTCGCTGTTTGGTCTAAGCGCCAATCAAATCGTGGACATGATTGACCGGCTCAAGGCCGTGGAAAAACTGGATTGGTTGCGCTTGCTGCACTTTCACCTGGGCTCGCAAATTCCCAACATCCGGGATATTCGCACCGGGGTAATGGAGGCCGTGCGTTATTACAATCAGTTGGTCAATGAGGGCGCCGCGATGGGCTTTTTGGACCTGGGCGGTGGATTGGCGGTCAACTACGAAGGCGGCGAAACCAACTACGATCTGTCCGAATACTGCCATGACGTGGTGTCCTCGGTGCTTGAGGCTCTGGACGAAGACGTTGCGCACCCGATTTTGATCAGCGAGTCCGGCCGGGCCACCGTGGCCGAGTCCTCGATCCTGTTGTTCAACACACTGGATGTCACCCGATTCGAGCCCGGTCCGATTCCGGACATCAACGACGAGCATCACGAGTTGTTGCAGAAATTGAACGATGTCCGCCTGAACGTCGAGGTGGCCCGAGCCCAGCAGTCCTTTAACGATGCGATTTATTACCGCGACGAGATTCGTGAACTGTTCCGCTTTGGCCAGGCCACGTTGCGCGAGCGAGCCACCGCCGAGAGCATGGCCTTGGACGTTATGCAGCAGGTCAAATCCTTGCTGCCCCAGATGCGCCGAATCCCGAAAGAGCTGGAAGCCCTGCACGAGGATTTGGCGGATATCTATTACGCCAATTTCAGCGTTTTTCAGTCCTTGCCCGACACTTGGGCCATGGATCAGGTGTTCCCTGTGATGCCGATTCATCGTTTGAACGAAGAGCCCGATCGCGAGGCGATCCTGGCCGACCTGACCTGTGACTGTGACGGCAAGATCGATCTGTTCGTCGGTGGCCACAAAACCCTGCCGGTTCATGCCCTGAACGGTGGCGAGGATTACGTGTTTGGCGTATTTATGGTTGGCGCGTACCAGGAAACCCTGGGCGATCTGCACAACCTGTTTGGCGATACCAATGTGGTCAGCATCCGCATTGACGAGGACGGCAGCTTTGATTTCGTACGCGAGTTGCAGGGCGACACCGTCGAGGACGTGCTCAGTTATGTTGAGTACACCCCGGCCTGGTTAAGCGAGCACTTCCGCCGCACTGCAGAGCGCGCCGTGCGCAGAAAGTTGATTAAGCCCGCCCAGCGGCGGGAGATTTTGGAACAATTCCGCGAGTCACTGCGCGGCTATACCTATTACGAGCACTAGGAGAGGGACATGGCAAAGGTAGTCATCATTGGAGCGGGCGGCGTCGGCGGTGTGGTCACCCACAAGTGCGCCCAGTTGCCCGAAGTGTTTAGCGAAATCGTCCTGGCCTCGCGCACGCTGTCCAAGTGTGATGCCATCGCCGCGCAACTCTCGCGCCCGATCAAGACCGCCCAGGTCGATGCGGACAACGTGCCCGAGTTGGCCGCTTTCCTAAAGGCCGAGCAGCCCTTTCTGGTGATTAATGTGGCCCTGCCGTATCAGGACCTGACCATCATGGACGCCTGCCTCGAAGCAGGCGTGCACTACATGGACACGGCCAATTACGAGCCCTTGGACACCGCCAAGTTTGAATACAAGTGGCAGTGGGCGTACCAGGAAAAATTCGAAAAGGCCGGGCTGATGGCCCTGTTGGGTTCAGGCTTTGATCCGGGGGCGACTAACGTGTTTACCGCCTATTTGGCCAAGCACTACTTCGACGAGATCCGGACGCTGGACATTATTGACGTCAACGGCGGCGATCACGGCTATCCCTTTGCCACCAACTTCAATCCCGAGATCAATATCCGCGAGGTCAGCGCCGAGTGCCGTCACTGGGAAGCGGGCGAGTTCGTCACCACTCCGCCGATGAGCAAGCAGCAACCCTTTACGTGCCCCGAGGGCGTCGGCACCTATGACATCTATCGGATGTACCACGAAGAGCTGGAGTCGTTGACCAAGCACTACCCAACACTCGAGCGCGCTCAGTTCTTTATGAGCTTTTCGGAAAAATACCTGACTCACCTGCGCTGTCTGGAAAATGTCGGCATGACCTCGATCGAGCCGATTGATTTCAATGGCCAGCAAGTCGTGCCGATCCAGTTCCTGCGTGCGGTGTTGCCCGAGCCGGCCTCGCTGGGCCCGCGCACGAAGGGCAAAACTTGCATCGGCTGTTATGTCACCGGTATCAAGGACGGCCAGCCGACCACGGCTTATGTTTACAACATCAAGGATCACCAGGACTGCTACGCCGAGGTGCAATCCCAAGCCATCAGTTACACCACCGGCGTGCCGGCCATGATTGGCGCCAAGATGATGATTCAGGGCACCTGGATGAAGCCTGGGGTTTGGAACATGGAGCAACTGGACCCGGATCCCTTTATGGCGGACCTAAATGAATACGGACTGCCTTGGAACGTGATTGAGCGTCCGGATTTCGAGATTCAGTGAACAGCGACACCTTTCAGCACTTTGACCCGAGTCGGGTCCCCTCGCCATGCTTTGTCATTGATCAAGCGGCGATCGAGCGCAACCTGGCGATCCTGGCCGATGTTCAGGCTCGCTCCGGTGCCAAAGTCCTGGCAGCGCTCAAGGCCTTCAGTTTCCCCGCGCTGGGCCAGCTAACCGGCCAGTACCTGTCCGGTACCTGTTCCTCTGGGGTGCACGAGGCCCTGTTGGCTCGGGATCACTACCCCGGTGAGGTCCACGTGTTTAGTGCGGCCTTTAAAGACAGCGACGTGGCTAGTTTGGTGGACGTCGCCGATCACTTTGTCTTTAACTCGGTCGCGCAAATGCAGCGCTTTCGCGCCGCTTTGCAAGCGCGTCAGATTCCCTTTGGCTTGCGGGTAAATCCCGAGCATTCCGAGGGCGCTGTCGAGTTATACGACCCCTGCGCGCCCTGTTCGCGCTTGGGCATCCCCGCGGGGCAGTTAGTCGACCAGGATCTGGCCGGGGTTTCAGGCCTGCACTTTCACACCCTGTGCGAGCAGGGATTTGAACCCCTGAACCGAACCCTGCAGGCGTTTGAAGACCGATTTGGGCATTTGTTGGCGGATCTGGAGTGGGTCAACTTTGGCGGTGGGCATCACATCACCGCACCGGAGTACGACCGCGAGGCGCTGATCGCGCGCATCCAGGAATTCAGCCGGCGGCATTCGGTTCAGGTCTATCTGGAACCCGGCGAGGCCATTGCCATTCGCAGCGGCGTCCTAGTCGCCGAGGTGTTGGATCTGCCGCACAACGGGATGGATCTGGCCATTTTGGATACCAGCGCCACCTGTCATATGCCAGACACCCTGGAAATGCCCTATCGGGCAGATATTCATGGCGCGGGGATGCCGCAGGATCGGCCCCACACCTATCGCCTGGGTGGGCAGACCTGCTTGGCTGGGGATGTCATTGGGGATTACAGCTTTGATCGGCCGCTGCAGATCGGGCAGCGCCTCATGTTTGACGACATGGCCCACTACACCCTGGTCAAGACCAATACCTTTAACGGCATCCCGTTGCCGGCATTGGCGCTGTGGGACAGTCGCACGGACGAATTGCAGGTCGTCAAAACTTTTGATTATTCCGATTTTGCAGGGCGTTTGGGTTAACGCACGTCGCTTGGTCCCAGTGGATCTTCCTTAGGCCTGTGCGTCTCGGTGCCAGTTGCCGGATGCTTGCAATCCAGCCATTGATGGTCATACTGTAATAATACAGTTATACGGGGTGTAATAATGAACGCCAGTGTTCGAGAGCTCATCAATCAAGACTCTGAGGTCGCCAGTACTCTGCTGCCTGCGTTGTTTAGTATTTTCGATCAGTGGCGCCTCAAGGGCCGTGAGCAGATGACGTTGCTTGGCCTAACCAACGAGAAGACCTACTACAACTGGAAGCGAGCACCGGGCAAAGCCAAGTTGACCCCGGATTTATTGGAACGGGCCAGCTACCTGTTGGGAATTTATAAGGCGCTGCAAATACTGTTGCCGGACCCTGTGCAGGCCGATCAATGGTTAAGCTTGCCGAACGACAACGCGCTGTTTAATGGCGCCCGGCCGATCGACCGGTTGTTGGCGGGCCAGGTGTTGGATCTTGCCATTGTGCGCGCCCACTTGGACTTTGAACGGGGCCGCTGAGGGTGACCGATCTACCCACGATAACCCTGGACACGCAGGTTTTTCGGATAATTTCAGCGCGCTTTCCCCAGATCGATTTGTACGAGCGCGCGGCAGATTCCGCAGCCTGGCATCTGCTTCATCAAATCGAGTCGTTGACCAATCCACGCTTGCGTGACGAAGCCGGAGACATCCGGTTGATCCCGCCGGAGGATCGTATATTCGGCCGCGGGTCGTCGTGGATTATGGCCGCGTTTGCGCATCCTCCGGTGCAAGGTCAGGGCGGGCGGTTTAACGATCAGTTTGGTGTTTTTTATTGCGCGCCAGATGTGTCGGTGGCCACAGCGGAATCGAGCTATCACCGCGCACGATTTTTGCGCGAGGCCCGTATCACTGACGCGGCGCTGGA
>CALKMT010000019.1 GCA_938091715.1 uncultured Litorivicinus sp. | reverse complement strand
TGCCTGGCTAAAAACCTGAGCCCGCAATGTAGCCGCCTGCAGTAAGGGCTCGGCCGCGGATAAGTTACCCTGATCATCGATTTGGGCCAGCCCTAAATCTAGGTACGTCCGAATCCGTTTGCGTCCGGTCGGACGGCTGAGGTTGGACATCAAGCAAAAATTATCGGCCTTGAGCTCCCAACCTTCGAGGGCGGCGAGCAACAGCAGGGTGGTGCCGGGGTCCTGCAGCGCGTGGGTCTCGGTTTCGGCGTTGGGATGGGACGCCAACAGCGCCCTAGCCAGCGCGTCATGGCGCGTTGGCTCCAGCGAGGGGATCTCGGTGTACCAGGGGAGCGTCAAGGGTCCACTCGGTCGAGAATGTTAATGGTCAGCACAGTCATGTGCCCAGCGTAAGCCCATAGTGATGCTCGCCACATCGGCCTATCCGTCGCCGATTTAGTTATTAAACAAGGTTTGATTCCGAGACAAGTATTCAGCGATTGGCGTAACGGGTCAATTTTTGCCTACTTCTGACAGGATCTGGTCCGACCATGCGGCGATATGCGCCGAACGGTCGTGATACAGGAACTGCCCTGAATCGCAATGCTGGGCAAAGTCATTCAGCATGTTGGCGTATTGATTGCCCTCAAACTCGGCCTGGCGTGAACCGTCCTGGTCAGTGATCTGCTGAATCACAGGGCCCTCGGGGTTAAACGGCCAGGGCACGTCGACGCGCTCCTGCTTGGTTACTAGGGTTAGTGATTGCTGACGCCAGTGCAGGCTGCCCACTTCGATCTGGGCGTCCAATTCATCAAATTCCAAAGTGACCTGGGCGTGCACACAGACGCCCGCCTGCGTGCGAAAGGTGCCCGACACCCGGCGTAAATGCCGAGCGCCAAAGCGATAACAGGCCCATAGGCCATAGCACCCAATGTCATACCAGACGCCGCCGCCGAGTTCTGCCTGGCTGCGCACGTCGGTGGATTTGCGCGGGCCGTAGGTGAAACTGGTGTGCAGCAGTCGGTTGGCCCCCAAGGCCTCGGTGTTTAGGTCGACCCACTGTGGGTGGTGCTCGACCATAAAGGCCTCTTGATAGGCCACGCCGGTTTCGGCTTGGGCCGTTTCCAGCTGGGCAAACTCGTCGGCGGACAGCGCCGCCGGCTTTTCGCACAGCACGGGTTTCCCGGCTTTTAGGGCTTGAATGCTAAGGGGCACGTGCAGATGGTTGGGCGTCGCAATATAGATCGCCTCGACCTGTGGGTCGTTGATGCAATCGGCATAGCTGTCGTGCACCACTCCAGAATAGCCCGCTGGCCGTTGTCCGGATCGACTGCCCACGGAAACGATTTGATGCGCGGTTTGCGCAAACGCGGGGGCGATCTGTTCACGGACGATTTTGCCGTAACCCAACACTCCAAAATTCATCTGCACTCCTTAATTGAAGAGATAAAGGAACGAATGCCGTGCTGTGAAATGACTTTTTGTCATGCATTCACCTCTTTACTCTGCGCTCGAACTTAACAGAACTTGGAGAGATACACATGAGCGCATCATTAAATGCACAGACGTTGTTACGCGTGACCTACGGTTTGATCCTGCTGGCCCACGGCTACTTGCTGAAAGTGCAAACCTTTACCGTGGCGGGCTTTGTCGGCTACGTCGAGAGCAATGGCTTGCCGGCTGTGGTGGCCTATTTGGTCCTGTTTGGCGAGATCCTGGGTGGTCTGGCGCTGGTCGCTGGCGTCTTGACCCGGCTAGTGGCTTGGCTGTCCTTGCCGATTGTGCTGGGCGCCACGGCAGTGCACCTGGGCAACGGTTGGTTGTTCAGCGCCGAAAATGGCGGATGGGAATTTCCGGCGGTCTTGGTGGTGATGGCGGTGGTCATTGGGTTGCAAGGCGGTGGTCGTTTTGCCCTTGAACAGACCGAGTCGTATCGCAACCTGCTGGGACGTTTTGCCCCGGTGCCCTTGGCCGCCTAGTTGGTGCGGCCGGTTGGACAGGGTAGGCTATGCATCCGATATATAATCGATGAGCATTGCCGTTGAAGTTATCTGCCAATTTGGGTTTTCTGTGGCCGGGCCTGTCCCTGCCACAGCAGATTGAGCGGGCCCAGGCCCGCGGATTTGATGCGGTCGAATGCCATTGGCCGTATGCCCAAGACCCGCTGCCGGTGCGCGATGCTCTGCAGCGCTCGGGCTTGCCAATGTTATCGCTCAATACCCTGCGCGGAGCGTCCAATGGCCTGTGTGCCATGCCCGACGATCAGGCGGCGGAATCCGCAATCTTACAAGCCATTGCCTATGCGGATGCTGTGGACGCCCAAGCCATCCATTGTATGGCTGGCCAGGCGCCTGCGGACTCCACATCGCGGTTTGTCCAGCGCTTGCAGTGGGCAGCCGATCAAACCCAGCGCACCTTGTTGATCGAGCCACTGAATCCTCAGGACGCACCAGGTTATTTTTTGAACTCATTGGATCAGGCGCTCGAGATTCTGGCGGCAGTTGATCGCGTCAATGTTCGCCTGCTGTTCGATTTGTATCACGTGCAACGTATCCATGGCGACGTAACCCCTCGATTGTTGCAGGCCCTGCCCTGGGTTGAGCACATTCAATTCGCAGGCGCCCCGCATCGGGGGCATCCATTGGACAGCGAATTAAATATTGCTTGGGTGGCCCGGGCCGCGATTCAGGGCGGTTATCAGGGCTATTTTGGGGCCGAGTATAAAACCGCCGACACCGAAGCCTCGCTGGACTGGCTGGACGGTTTTCGCAGGGTCTAGAACCGCTCCAACTCGGGGTGGGGGAACTGTCCATCGTGCACATGCAGGGCGCCGCCCTCGGCGCATCGATGGGGCGTCGGAATGGCTTTGCCAGGATTCAACAGGCCGCTGGGATCCCAGGCTGCCTTTAGGGCGTGAAACGCTCGGTTCTCGGCGGCGCTGAACTGCAAACACATGTAGTCAATCTTTTCGATCCCGATGCCGTGCTCGCCGGTGATGGTGCCGCCATGGTTCAAACAGATAGTCAGGACTTCGGCGCCCAATTGATGGGCGGCTTCGGTTTGACCGGCAGCCGCATCAAACAAGACCGACGGGTGAATGTTGCCATCCCCTGCGTGATACGCGTTCCAAACCCGAAAGCCCGAGGCCTCGGCCAATTGGTTGATTTCCCGTAGCGCCGGTGCCAGCGCCGAGCGTGGCACGGTGGCGTCCAGCACCAAGATATCGGGCGAGTTCATGGCCATGGCTGGAAAGGCCGCCTTGCGGGCCTTCCACAGGTGCAGGCGGTGGGCCTCGTCCTTGGACACTTCAATGGTGACCGCGTTTTTACCCAGCAGCTCAAACGCCTGCTGAACGGTTTCCTCAACCTCGTCCGCGGTGCCGTCCATCTCCATTAGGACCAGGCCGTCGCATTGGGTTGGAAAGCCCGCATTTAACATGCCCTCGACCGCACGGATCAGGTTGCCGTCGACCACTTCCAGCGCAGCGGGTAACAGACCGGCCTCGAACACCTCGGCGACCGCGGCACTGGCATCAAACAAATCCTTAAAGCCCGCGGCGATGACGGTTTGCGCCGGCGGTATCGGCAATAGTTGCACGCACACGCGGGTCACGACGCCCATCAGGCCTTCACTGCCGTGCACCGTGGCCAGGCAATCCAGGCCAGGCGCGTCCAAGGCTTCCGCGCCCAGTTGCAAAACGTCGCCGTCAATCGTGACCAGCTCCAGGGCCAGTACGTTGTTGACCGTGACGCCGTACTTGCAGCAATGAATGCCGCCGGAGTTTTCGGCCACGTTGCCACCAATGGTCGAGGCCAC